>CAIJTV010000182.1:0-2913 GCA_903823635.1 uncultured Planctomycetaceae bacterium | reverse complement strand
CGGGAGCCAGTCCCGGTTTTGTCAGGCGTCCTTAGTCACGGACAGAGCATTTTTGTTGACCGCTTAGACTGGTCAACAGCCCTTTGGCCGCGCGACATCTGCAAACAGTGCATTAAAATAAAAAACGAAGCTGGCTCATCAGGGCTCGATGCGCTTCCGCATTCCAGAACCTATTTGTGCCAGCTTCGACTGTTAACCAAATCACAAAGTCACTCTGCAAGTGGAGGTTTCGCTAAGCAACGAACTTTTGCTGAGCAACCTGGAACCAGCAATTCGCTTCTCAAACCATTCCCGAACTCCGCACCCCGGGAATCAGCCCTGTCTCTCAGAAACAGGGCCATGAATTAATAGCGAATGATCCAGTCCACAGTCCAACGATCCTTCATGATGTCCTGACGATCTGTCAGTGGCAGTTCGTAAGCAACACCAATCTCCGTATTGCCGCTTGGCTTGTACTTCACGCCCAGCGCACCGGTCACCAGATCGTTGCCATCGACGTTTGTGCTGCCGAGGTTGATCAAATCGATACCCTCGAAATTCGCGGCGGTTGTGCCACCGTTGGCCATCCAGTGATACCAGTTGCATTCACCCAACAGGTAGAACTTTGAGTTTCCAATCTTCCTGTCGATGTGGTTCGACCAGTACATTGATGTGCTCTCGGCTCCCTGATCAACAGGCAGACGCCATCCTAAACCAGACATATAGTGATAGTCGTCGAACAATTTAGTGGCACCGGAGGTAAACATATGAAACTCGCCGTCGCCGTTCCCCTGCAGAGATCGAGGCGAACCGAGCGGAGCTTCATAGGTCGTGCCGACGCTGATCAGACTCTGACTACAGACATCCTTGTACACATTGATCTTCAAGCCAGCCGCAATATCCGCCCATCCATCGTTAGGAATCACTGGAGTGTCGGAAACGATAAAGCCATCTTTGGTGGCAATGATCGAAACATCTTCATTGATCGCTGCTCTGAGCTGCATGGCATATAGTTGAGCCGATCCGCCGCCCAACGTCCCGGGCAGTCTGTGGTTGGCGAAAATCAACCTTGCTTCGGTCAGAGTTCGAGGGTCTTCGAAGAACAGTGGGTTCGTCATCGGACTGATGAAGTCGTCGAAGCTATGATCGCTCTTGTGCAAAAGGCTTGTCAGGTTCAAAAGACTGCTGTTCCCGCAGTTGCCAAACAGTGCCGAACACGACTCCCCGCAGCCGTCATCGCTGCAGCCATCAGTCGCATCGCAGACCGCTTCAGTCGCACAGCCATCTGAACAACAGTCTTCGGACGCACAGGGAATACTTCCGAAAAGGTTCATTCCTGCTTTTGCTGATTGATCCGCCAGCATCAGCGTCACCAACAAACACAGGCTTCGCTTAATCATCCCTGAACTCCCATTCAAAATCGGTTTGACAACACGTGTCAAAGTGCATTCAACAAAGGAAACGTAATCGAACCACAACTCGCCGAACCTGAATTCGTCCATTGTCGAGTGTGCATTCAAATGTGCAGGTGATGTGCACGTACTCGTTTTTTTGCTTTACCTCCTGTCGTTCCGATCAGATAAAACGGGCGGCCAGGAACGCTCACGAATACGACAGAAACTGCCGGAATCAAGTGATTCAATCCGCTCATCTCGGCCGCAAAAGCAAATCGACCTCCAGTTTGCGACTTCCTCCACGGGCGGTTACAACTCGCTCCCCGCGAATCAATCGTCGGTAGTTCGAGACTTCTTAAATGGCCCGAATCAACAGCGGGCCCCCAACAGTACTGAGGTAAACAGCGTGTGGACTCGCGAGATTCCGTTTCGAGTGGATATTGCCGGCGTGATCGAGATCATGGGATCTTCGCTCTATAGCCGGCTTGATACACCAATCCGGGAACTTATCCAGAACGCTCACGATGCGATTATGCGACGGCGAAGTCGCGACCTGAGCTTTCGCGGACGTATCGATATTCATCAGGATGCCGCCGCTGGAACTCTGACTTTTACGGACGATGGCATTGGACTCAGCGCTCTGGATGCTGAACAGTTCCTCGGAACACTGGGCATCGGCATTACCGGGCTTCTGAAAGGACGCGGATCTGACGAGCAGCGTGAACAGGTCACAGGAGATGGCGATCACCTGATTGGCCAGTTCGGAATCGGACTCTTCAGCGCTTTTATGCTGGCCGATCGACTGATTGTGGAAAGTCGTCGTGAAGACTGTGAAGAGGGCGTTCGCTGGGAAGCCGGCCCCGGAACCAGCATTCAACTTTCTTCCTGTGACCGAACGGCAGTGGGAACTTCTGTTTGCCTTCAGCTCAAGCCACTGTTTCGCTCGATGGCGGAGAACCCCGAGCCGCTGGAAGCCGCGATTCGGCAATACGCCGACTTCCTGAATATCCCTATTCATCTGAACGGCGGAGCGGCGCGAGTCAACGTGATTAATGTGGCGTGGTTTGAACCGACTCCGGATCACGAAGCGATCGAACTGGAGCTGGCAAATTACTTCAACGAGTCACCGCTGGACGTGATTCCGATCCATGTTGAGAAACCAGTTTTCATCGCTGGGGCTCTGTATATTTCGCCGCAGCGAACACCGGGATTTGCCGACGAAGCGACGGTGGCGGTCACGGTTCGCCGAATGGTTATCTCACGACGAGTTCGTGACCTCCTGCCTCCGTGGGCCAGTTTTCTCCGCGGTGTCCTTGAACTCGAAGACTGCTCTCCCACTGCCAGCCGTGAAGATCTGGTTCGCGACGATCGATTTCAGTTGGTCCGAACTTCCCTGGACGATTTCCTTTATGCACATCTGGAGAAAATGGCAGAGGATGAGCCGGGGCGGCTGGAAGCGATCGTTAACTGGCATCGCTACATTCTTGCCGGAGCGGCATTGGCAGAAGCTCGCTTGCGTGCATTACTGTCGAAAGTCTAT
>CAIJTV010000181.1:0-6121 GCA_903823635.1 uncultured Planctomycetaceae bacterium | reverse complement strand
GTCGTATCGAACTGCCGATTCGGCAAAGGCAAATCGAATTCGGTGGAATCTGCCGAAACGCTATGACACTGTACAGGCACGGATTTTAACCGGAATAACCGTCAGAGTTTTGAAGAGTTCTCTTCACTGGACTTTGGGCCCATCCACATCGGGAATTTCTCCCAGACGGCGCATCGCTTGTAATCGTTTCTGAAACGATTACCCTCGCCAGCCCACTCGTCTCTCGGAGGGCTACTTTATGCTTCGCGCTGAATGTGTGTTTGGGATATTCGTAACACTGATCGTCTCGTCTGTGCTGCATGCCGACCAGCCTGTTTTTCGTCGCCATGTCATCAATGCCGACTCCACCAACTGCGCTTGTGCGGTGTTGGATGTGAATGGAGATGGCAAGCTCGATATTGTCGCAGGTAACCTGTGGTATCAGGCGCCAAACTGGGAGAAACATCCGGTCCGCGAGGTCGAACAGATCCGCGGTCGGCCTGATGACTATTCAAATCTTCCCCTCGACGTGAACAAGGATGGTCATATCGATTTGGTAAGCTGCAACTATCGAAGCCAGTCGTTGTATTGGATTCAGAATCCTGGTCCGACAGCAGCCACAGGTGCTACGTGGATCAAACATGAAATCGCTAAACCGGGCCCAATGGAAACGGGACGATTGGCTGACGTCGATGGCGATGGAAACCTGGATGTACTTCCTAACGGTACTCAGTTCGCCGCATGGTGGAATCTGGAGCCGGGCTCGGAGCCAAAGTGGATTCAGTTTGCTCTGCCCGAAGAACTGGCCGGACACGGACTTGGTTTTGGTGACGTCAACGGTGACGGTCGAAACGACGTCATCGGGCCCAAAGGCTGGGCTGAAGCACCGGAAGATCGACGAAACGGTCGATGGACTTTCCATCCCGAGTTCAACCTGTGGAACGGGGCATCGATTCCAATCCTCGTCCAGGATGTTGATGCGGACGGAGACAACGATCTGATCTGGGGCCGAGGTCATCGATTTGGTCTTTATTGGATGGAACAGTCCAAAGATGCCGAGGGGAGCAGACGCTGGATTCGGCATGCAATCGACACGAGCTGGTCTCAGGCTCATAGCCTCCTGTGGGCGGATCTCAATGGAGATAAGCTACCGGAGCTGATCGCTGGCAGTCGCTACATGGGGCACGATGGAAAAGACCCTGGTGAATACAATCCGCTCGTCATTTCGTCCTATCAGTTCGTGCCTGAAACTCGCACATGGAAATGTACGATCATTTCCGCTGGCCAAAACGTTGGCTTCGGACTGGATCCAAAAGTTGCGGATCTCGACGGTGATGAAGATCTGGATCTCATCTGTCCGGGCCGCAGTGGACTCTACGTCCTTGAGAATCTGCTGAAGAATCCGGCTGGAAGTTCGCCAGACTCGGCAAAGCCTGCATTCACAGCGAGTGATTACAATCACGCGGACGTGTCTACAGTCAGAGACCGAGACGGCAAAAGCCGCCCCATCAACACCCCTTTTGATTTGGGTCTGCGACGGCAACACATCCTCGACGGCATGTCGCTGGCGATGGGACCTGTCCCTCAATCAGAACTGCGAGTGCCTCTTGAGATGGAGGTGCTGATGGAGGAATCAACCGACAAGTATCTTCGCAAGAGAATCTCCTTTGCCTCAGAACCTGGTGACCGTGTCCCCGCATGGCTATTGATTCCGAAAGATCTCAAAGCCCCAGTCGCTGCAATGTTGTGCCTGCATCAGACCACGGGTATTGGAAAAGGTGAACCAGCAGGTTTGGGCGGACTCGAAAACCTGCACTACGCTCATGAACTCGCCGAACTTGGTTTCGTTTGTCTCGTCCCTGATTACCCTTCGTTCGGAGACTATCCCTACGATTTCAAAGTCAAGGGCACGCACTATGGCAGCGGTTCCATGAAGGCTATCTGGAATAACATGCGGGCGATTGACCTTCTTGAGTCGCTTGATGAAGTTGATCCGGATCGAATCGGCTGCATCGGACATTCGCTCGGTGGCCACAACACGTTGTTTACTGCCGCGTTCGATAGCCGTATCCGAGCATCGGTGACGAGCTGCGGATTTACGGCGTTTCATCACTATTACGAGGGCAATCTCGCAGGCTGGACCAGTGACCGCTACATGCCGCGTATTCGAGATGAATACGGTAACGACCCAAGTCGAGTTCCTTTCGATTTCTATGAAGTCCTTGCGGCGATCGCTCCTCGTTCGATCTTTGTGAATGCACCAATCTCAGACAACAACTTTGAAAATAGTGGCGTTCGTAAGGTTGTCACGGAGGTTGAAAAAGTCCAGAAGATCTATGGAGAACAAGCTGGCGAAATCACCGCTCGCTACCCGGAATGTGATCATGACTTCCCTGACGAAGTGAGAGCCGAAGCCTATCAGTGGCTGAAAGAACAACTTCAATAACATTCAGTAATAACCAAACGCTTTCACCCGAGGACAACTTCTCGATGCGATCATTCCTGCTTTCTCATTTGATGACCTGTGGAATGCTTTTCATGTCATCTCCAGCAATGTCGGACGATTTCAGCCTGTCTCTTCGTCGTCAGCAGAAGTCAGAGACCAATGACCATCAGTTTGCCCGCATCACGAAAGCAGAGTTATGGTCGCCCTCCGAGACAGCAATCATTGTTTGCGATGTTTGGGACAAACATCACTCGCTGAATGCCGTTCGCCGGATGGAGGAATTCCTCCCACGAATGAACGACGTTCTTAAAGAAGCTCGTCGGAAGGGTTCCGTCATCATTCACTCGCCCAGCGACTGCATGCCAGCCTATGAAGGTCATGCCTCACGCCGACGAGCGATCGAAACCGCTTCCGCGAAAGTCCAGCCAACAGATATTGAATTTTGGTGTTCCAAAATTCCGGCTGAGGAACAAGCGGTCTATCCTATCGACCAGTCCGATGGCGGTGACGATGACGAACCCATTGAACACGCGAAGTGGGCTGATGAACTCAAAGCACTCGGCCGCAATCCGGGACTTCCTTGGAAATCACAGAACGCAGGAATTGAAATCGATGAACAACTCGATTTCATCAGCGACAAGGGTGATGAGGTCTGGAATATCCTCGAATCTCGGGGAATTAAAAACGTCATTCTGGTGGGAGTTCACACCAACATGTGCGTGCTCGGTCGGCCGTTTGGACTCCGACAGTTAGCTCGAAACGGCAAGAATGTTGTTCTGATGCGTGATCTCACGGACTGCATGTACAACCCAAAGTCCTGGCCGTATGTCGATCACTTCACGGGCAATGATCTGATCATTTCGCACGTCGAACGATTCGTTTGCCCAACGATTACCAGCGATCAGATTCTGGAAGGTAAGCCGTTTGCGTCTCAGTACGACAAACGTAAAGCACGAGATGTAATGAGCCCGGGGACGGTTGGGGCTAAAGACTCGTCCTTCAGTAAACACTGGACGACTGCAATCGCCGGTGCTTCGCTGAAAGAAGCGTCTCACGGGGTCATGGAATCGGTCGACCAGCCGATCTGGTATCGCTGCACGGTTCGAATTCCCTCGGCATGGCTGTCTGATTCCGGTTTGCAGCTCGTGATGGCAGACAACACCAGCAAGACAAAAGCATGGCTGAACGGAACGCATCTTGAGACAACATCGGACGGTTCACACTATGTGATTCCTCGTGACGCTGTCATTGCCGACGATATCAATCTGCTGGTCATTCAGAACATCGGCACAGAATCCGGATCGCATCTACTTGCACCACCGTTGCTGCAGTCCGGCGGCCGCTCGCTCAAATTGGCCGGTCGATGGCAGTTCCGCATCGGCAGCGATGAATCGCTGTCCAACATTCCGCTGCCAGCAAAATTTGGTATCGGCTCAGATGTCTTGTTTGAAGCTAAATAACCTGTTCGATGTTTGCTCGGGGCGAGCAACACATACTGCGTCGCCGCAGGCTGCGTACATCATTATCGATCGCTTCGATAAAAGGCTGAAGCAGTACAAATTCTTCTCCATATTCGACAGGCATCTCATGACATCACTCAATCCGGCCCAGCGATACGTGCCTGCAATCGTCTTTCTGGCTGTCGTGACTTTGGCAGCATTGATACCACGTGTCAGCGGACAACAGGAAGAAATCAGAAATTCTGCCACCTCGGCTCCAGCCGATCGCATCACGAAGCTGCAGCAGTTTCATATATGTGCCACGGAGAAAACTGGACTGCTGATTCCACTCTACATCTATCCCGCCAACATTCATACGAACAATGACTTCAATCGAGTTATCGAACTAAAACGACAGTACTCTGAAGTACCATTCTGGGTCATCGTTAATCCGGCTTCAGGCCCGGGAACAGCGATTGACCCCAACTACACAAAAGCCATCGACCGTCTGATCGGCGCTGGTTGCGTCGTTCTGGGCTACGTCTCGACCAGCTACGGAAAAGTCCCGGTCGAAACCGTGCAAACGAACATGCAAACATGGCAGAAGTTTTACCCGAAGACTCACGGGATCTTCTTCGACGAAATGCTGTATGAGGACAATGAAGGGGCCGTTGCACATCAGCTTTCGCTTAAGCAGTCAGCCACGGATCTTGGATTCTGGCCGACCGTTGCGAATCCCGGCACAGACACGCCCGGTCGATTCTTTGCAGCAGAGGCTGCCGACGTGATCGTGATTCACGAAAGTGCTCAATGGCCGACCGAGGAGAAACTTCATGGCAACTACTTTGGTGGCTATTCAGACTACCCACCGTTTACGCGAGCAGCATTAATGTACGGACAGAATGAGCTGAATTCCAAAGATGTCCATATGGTGCAGAAGTACGCACGCTGGATCTACGTGACCAACGACACATATAATCCGGGCGACGCCGCTCGTCCCAATCCGTGGGATGAGTTGTCTGAACACATCGAAGAGCTTTGTCGAATTCTGACGAAGTGACCAACCAACACGATCGAATGGCTCACTATCTTCGTTTCAGCGTCCTTCGCGAGAAATCAATCGCCTGCATAAGATGATCGATGTCACTTTGCGTGTTATACGCAGCAAGACTCACACGCGTTGTCGCGGAAACTCCCAGATGAGTATGCAACGGCATCGTGCAATGATGACCATGACGTGTAAACACACCTTTTTGATCAAGCAAGGCCGCGAGGTCTTCCGGATGAACGCCGTCAATCCTAAAACTAACGATGCCTCCCCGATGCTCTAACGCCGGTCCATAGATCGTCATCCCCGGAACAGCCTTCAACCGTTCCATCGTCGACTTCATCAATGCTTGCTCATGGTGATGGATCGCTTCGAGGCCAATATTCTGAACCCAGCGGACGGCTTCACCCAGTGCGATCGCCTGAACGATCGGCATCGTACCGGCTTCAAACTTCGCCGGGGCAGAGGACCATGTCGAGTTTTCAATCCGCACTTCGGAGATCATGTGACCTCCGAAAATAATTGGATCCATCTCTTCCAGCCGCTCGGGTTTTCCGTACAGAATTCCCACGCCGGTCGGCCCGTAAAGCTTGTGACCGCTGAACACAAGGAAGTCTGCGTCGATGGCCTGCAGATCGGTGCTCATATGCGGAACACTTTGTGCGCCGTCGATGACTACACAAGCTCCCACCTCGTGAGCCCGTCGCACGATTTCACCAACCGGATTCACCGTGCCCAGCATGTTGGACATCGCGGTGAGGGCAATAACCTTTGTCCGGGAGTTCAGAACTTCGTCGAGGCGTCCCAGATCCAGTCTTCCATCAGCCGTCAGCGGAATCAGACGCAGAGTTGCTCCACGCTCTTTCGCCAGTTGTTGCCACGGAACAAAGTTAGCGTGATGCTCCATCACAGTCGTCAGAATTTCATCACCGGGCTGAACATGTCGCCGCCCCCAGCCAAATGCGATCATGTTCAGACCGACAGTTGTTCCCGGAGTAAACACGATCGATGAATCACTGGCCGCATTGAGAAACCGGGCGATTGACGTTCTGGCGCCTTCGAATTCTTCGTCGATTCGCAGACCGAATTGATAGGTTCCCCGATGAGCATTCGCGAAGTACTGTTCTTCAACCTCGCGCTCTTTGTCAATCACCACCTGTGGCTTCTGAGCCGACGCGCCACTGTCGAGATAAACCGGGAGTTGGCCGC
>CAIJTV010000180.1:0-1975 GCA_903823635.1 uncultured Planctomycetaceae bacterium | reverse complement strand
AGCTTGTTCGATTCATTGCGACTCGTCGCCAGTTGATACGTGCTGGAATTACAGATATCACGAACCAGGGGCTTAATGTCGTACTTGTACTCGGACAGTTTTTCGCCAAGCTTGTTCAACAGTTCCGGGTTGGACGGCGGATTGCTGACTCGAATGTCGTCCACCGGATCGACGATTCCAACGCCGAAGAAGTGAGCCCACGCGACGTTCGACAGATTCTTTGCGAAGGCGGGATTCTGATCCGAAGCCAGCCATTGAGCGAGCACCTCCCGATAGTCTGCATCTTTCGGAAGCTTTGCGGCACCAGCACCCAGGTACGTCGGGACCACAGGTCGATCGTCCACGGGATGTTTGAGATTCCCCGTGGCCGCGTTGAAGATCATGATCTCACGAGGATCCTGAGCCTGCTTGTAGCCGACCTGACTGAAGAACGCAGCGAAGCCATAGTAGTCGTCCATCGTCCAGCGATCGAACGGATGATTATGACATTGCGCACATTGAATTCGAGTCCCCAGAAAGGCCTGTGCCATGTTCTCAGCAAGTAGTTGCGGAGTCGTTTCGGTCTGATAATAGCTGGTTGCCGGATTATCAAAGGTGCCTCCTGTGGCCGGAATGAGTTCCTGCACGACCTGATCAATCGTGGCACCGGCATGAATGCGTTCGCGAAGCCAGCGGTCATAGAGCTGTAAACCTTTGGGACTGACTCCGTTGACCGTGCGAATCTGCAGCATCTCCGCCCACTTCATCACCCAGACATCCTGAAAGTCGGGACGAGACAGCAAGTCATCAATCAGCTTGCTGCGTTTCTCCGGATCTGTATTTGCAATGAAATCTGTTCGTTCCTGAGGCGTCGGCAGCAGCCCGATCAGATCGATGTACGCGCGACGCAAAAAGACTTCGTCCGAGCAGACTTCCGACGGCAGGAGATGAAGATCTCTCCACCGAGCCTGAACAAGATCATCGATGTAATTCTTGCTGACCAGGTTTGGCCGTGTGTATGGTGTTCCGGGCCGAACGATAATCGAGCAGCCTTCTGTGAACTGATCGAATCGAGCCATGATGAAGGCAGAACCGCGTCCGTTGGAGGACACTTCGCCGTCTTCTGTCACGCTGGCCGCTGCGTCGTTGTTGCTGATGAAGACCGAGCGATCCGTGACATCTCGATCCGAGCCATCGCTGAAACTCGCGATCACCATCAGGCCCTGAGTTTCCCCTTTTTCGGCGAAGACAGCTTCTTCCGGGAACACTCGAATGCCCGTCGGAACAGGCCGGTCGGCTGGATCGGCCGGGGCGCCGCTCTTCATCCAGGCGATCAGCGTTTCGTACTCATGGGAGCCGTCCATGATCAACTGACCGCCGGTATGATCCACATTTCCCAGAGCCTTGTTGATCAGCAGGCTATCCTGCGGTGATTGCAGATTGATGCGTCGACCGGGGATCTCGCGAGTCAAACGATAATGATCACCGGCCGGATCGTACCCGAAGAGACTCAGTCGAAACCCATCTTTTCCAGATGCAGAGCCATGACACTTTCCTGTGCTGCAACCGGCTTTGGTCAGAGTTGCAAGCACGTCCGTTCGAAAGCTCAGTTCTGGAATGACTTCGACATTGGCGACCTTTACAGGGACGATCACTTTCTGACCGTCAACGCTAACATGAATTTCCGTCGCCCCGTTTGCCAGGGGTTGCACGAGTCCGTCTTCGAGTTTGACGATGGAGGTCTCAACCGACGTGATCGAAGCTGATGTTGTCAAATCCTGAGTACTTCCGTCCGAACGTTCGGCAAGAATCAACAACCGCTGCCAGTCGCTGCCATCGGAGAGTGAGACTTCCGCTGGATACACGCGGTGTTTCACGGTCGCAGCGGATGGCTCACGCGGTTCCGTTACGGTCTGAGCGAAGACTTTGGGAGTGATGAGGAGCGTGAGTATTGCGAAGGAGCGTTTGAGATTCATAGAGAAAAGCCTTTTGTGTT
>CAIJTV010000179.1:0-5829 GCA_903823635.1 uncultured Planctomycetaceae bacterium | reverse complement strand
CGATCTAACGGCTTGGCAAGTATCCTCAGGTCGATATTTATGAAGGCCCGATTCCCCAGGAAGACGTCGACGGCAATCGCAAAATTACGAATTCAACTCATGTGAAAGTCGCGATTCATTATGGAACTCCCGACCCCGAAACCTGCGCGCAGACTCGATGTTGTGACGGCTTTGTTGCCGGAGGTGGTGCGACGAAGTTGATGCGAACGGGACGGTTCTGTGAGGAGACTCGGTTCCCGTTGTGGCTGCAACTGGTTGGCAGCGGATTGACGGCCGCTCATTCGCTGCACTTCGGAGGAGTACTCAAGCAGGCGATCTGGCCGGCTGTGAACTGTCATCAGTTGTTTGAAACCGACATGCTTGTGGAACCTATTCTGCTGAAGAATGGTCACGCTGTTGTTCCGGATCGTCCGGGTCTGGGATATGAGATTAATCGCGACACGGTGGCGAAACTGAAGGTCGATAAACCGGCGGAACGGCCGGAGCCTGAGCGGCTGATCGAAACGACCTGGGCTGACGGCAAAAGGATGTATACCGCCAACAATGGCAGCGTGAATTTTATGTTGTCAGCGGCCAATGCGGATCGCTATCCCTACTTTGCTCCGGGTGCGGATACTCGACTGTTTCCCAACGACGGAACACCTCGCTGGCGAGAACTCTACGACCGAGCACGAAAAGAAGGCCCGATCGAAGGCTAGTGTGAAAGAACGTTCCAATATTTCGCGGACCGCAGCGAATCTTGTCCCTTGCACGCTTTTTGTGTGCAAGGGGATCGCGGAAAGGTTTTACACTTTGTGTTTGGAAGCAGGCAGATGAAGAAGTTTACGCTGTTATTTTTGGCTGTGGTTTGTCTGGTTCCGGCAGCAGGCTTGTGCCAGGAAGAAACAACTCCGGCACCAGCAGCGACGGAACAGATTCCGGTGGAAACTGGTGAGCCTGATGCTGCTCCCGGCAGCGAAGAGAAGAAGCCTGATGTTGCCGAGAAAGCAAAAGAGCTAGAGGCAGAGGTCGAAGCCAAAGTTGGTGAACTGGCTGAAAAGATCGATCAGAATGAGTCCGCGAAGAAAGCTTCGGAAGGTTTACTGGGCCCGATCTACAAGCTCGCCGAGTCTCTGAATTTCTCGTACTTCCACTGGCTGGCGTTTGGACTCATGTCTGCAGGAGTCGTCAGCTTTGCTCTGCAACTGGTCCTGGGGAAACTGGTCATTCTTTTCAAAGGCAGCATCAACCTGCGAGAGATTATCTCCGACGCGATCGGTTTCGTGATCAGCACTGTTGGTTTGGTCCTGACAACTCAGGCGGCCGCTGAGAATTCAACCTTCACTCACAGTCCGGCAGCGGTTCTTTCTTCGGCTGCGTGCGGAGTTGTTCTTGGGTTCATGCTTTATCGCTGGGGCCAGATGCAGGAAGTGAACGCAGTGGCTGGGCAGCGAGTTGGCCAGCCGTCTAAGAACCAAGCCAAGAGTTGATTGCTGAGGCCGCGGAGTAAGTCCCTTCGACGGAGCTACGGGTGTACCGTACGCCCGTCGCTCCGTCGACGGGATTCTGTTTCTTCCAGTCAGACAGGCAATGTCTCAGTTCTCAACCGCCGTGTCGTAGCGAACTCCTTCAGGCACAGGAACGGGCACTGCGACGGTCGTTCCGAAGGCTCCTTCGGTCTTCGTCATCGAATCAACGGCGACGAAAGCGGTCAGCGCACTCATCAGACTGTAATCCAGAGCGGTCCTGAGAACGGACTGCTGGATTTGTTTGGTTTGATCTGGTGTTCGTGAAATCTGGGCCATCAGGTCGGCGATCTTCAGGCGAGCCCAGACGGCTCCGATGCCTGTGTGTTCCTTGTTCGCATCGCGAGCATCCAAAGCCACGGAATACGACACGGGCTGCATTCCGGTGCGGCCATTGACTGTCACGGTGCCGGGTTCTCCGGTGAATCGACCGGTGAGCACAACCGGACGGCCCACGATCAGATCGGGAATAATCTGCGGATACACATCGGTGACGTTCATACTGCCCCAGTTGATGCTTAGATCTGTCATCGCGGGGTGGCTGATACTCTCGTGGAACTGTTCCATGATCTGGATCGGATCATCATTCAGACTCAGATAAGCCACAGCTCCTCGTCCCAGAAGAGCCATGCGATCCATCAGATAACGGTTGGGAGATTGACCAACACCGAAACTGAAGATGCGTGAGTCGCCGGTCTTCTGAGCGATGGCGTGCAGAATGTCGGCGTCGTTACCGATGTAGCCGTCGGTCATGAATGAGACGACTCGATAGCGGCCTTCGTCATGAGGGAAATCGAGTGCGGCTTTCAGGCCTTCGATCATTTCCGTGCCACCACTGCCGTTGAACGATGCCAGATAGGCCAGCCCATTGCGGAGGTTCTCGGGCGTTGCGTTAATTGGTGCCGGACCAAGTTGTGAGGCGGTATTGCTGAAATCAATGATCTGGAAAGTGTCTCGAGGAGTCAGCTTTTGCAACGCATGCGTCACTGCTGCGCGAGCTTGATCGAGCGGTCGACCATTCATGCTTCCGGAACAGTCCAGCACAAACACCATCTCCATCGGGCTTCGCTGGACCTGTTTCAGTTCTGCCGGCGGATACAGCATCATCGTAAAGTATTGGCCATGATCATCCTTGTGAGTCATCATAGCGGTCTTGATCTGGTCACCAGCGACTTTATATCTCAGCACGAAATCTTTGTTGGGGATGGAGTCAGAAGGAGACAGAGTAATCTGTCGTTCGCTTTCGGAGCTCTCCTTGATATCGACCGAATGATTCAGGCAGCGGACGTTCTCAATGTTGACGCCCGCTTTGATGTTGAGGCTTACGGAGACATCGTGTCCTGATCGTTCGTTGGGAGCCAGGTACTGCACTTCCGTGTTCTGGCCGCTTGCATTGTGAGCTCCGCGAGCAACGGAGCCGATGCCGTCGGTTGTTGCTGGCGGGTTGTAGCGAGGTCCGACGACCATCGGAAAGACGAACTCATAGGCTCCATCGTCGTAGCGCAGAGTGTTGAAGTAGCGGATATTGATGTCGATCTGTTTGCCCGGTTCAATGTTCGCCACCTTCTGAGTGAAGATGTTGGGGCGTTCTTCGGTCAGCAGTGAAGCGACATGGCCCTGCGATCGAGCTTCGTTGTAGATTTTCTCGGCTTGTTCACGTTCGCGAATGATGCCGCGGATTTTTCGCTCACCAACTGTCATCACAAATTCGTTGACCGCAGCATTTTCAGGCAATGGAAAGACGTAGACCGCTTCGATTTTTGAGCTGTACGGATTCTGGAATTGCTGAGTCACGTCGACAGATGCGATGTAACCGTCAATGTTTCCGATGACGGAAGTATGCTTCAGTGGTACGGGAACCTCTTTCTCGACGTCAGGCAGTTTTGCCATCAGGCAGCCACATCCGGGTCGGTCTTCGGGAGGTTGCGGTGTGGAAGTAAACCCCTTTGCGATCACCCACAACTCTTCGCCCGGCATGAGATCAAATGTGACTCTGGCCGTCGGCGAGTCTGTGTTGCCGCGAACGACAGCAGAGAGGCTGCGGGGTCGACTTTCGTTTGAAGCAACGTTTCCTGAAACCATCGCTCCAGACTCATCAAAGTTTCCAGTTTCCTCAGCGAAGCCATCCATTGCTGAGTATCCCGCTTCCCCCGGCGCTGGGGCCGACGCCGTTGGTCCATTTTCTGTTTCCGTGCTGCTACCGCACCCCGCCTGAATCAAACACGCCATGGAGAATAAAAGAACGCCAATCGCGTTCCATAAAGACCGTGGAATATTCATCTGTTAGTAACTCCTGATTCATTGAGTTTGCTTAGTCGCATTTGGAATTTCAAAATCTGCAATCGGCAATCTAAAATCGAGAATGTGTCAGCCCTGAGCTTTGGCAATCGAAAGTTCTGCGGGGATGTGTCTGCCATCCGACGATGCGGATGTTGTCAGTTCGGTATGCCAAAATCGTTCGCCCGATCCGGTAATCTGCACGTGGACTCTCGCTACTCGACTGCGACCGCTGGGAAGTTGGTTATCAGAGCCGGTGTTAAACGCCCCGAGGATGACTCGGTTGTTGTTCATGGCTCGAGGGTCGTAGTACGGAGGTTCCTTAAACGCCGGATGTTCGCCGCCTTCGATCCCCACAATTTCGACATCCTGTGTGAGGCTGCGAAGTTCCAGTTGCCAGGCCGCTAACGGCAAGTCGCCGGAATCCACGAAGACATCGATCGCTTCGAAGCGGATGGAGTCTTTTGATCCATCCGCCGGGCCGGGAATCGTGACTTCATCGGTTTGCACAGGGACATTGGCTGAGCCTGGCTGTGGCTCCTGAGCCATTGCGAAGGCCATCAGGCACAGATCAAAAGCGATCAGCAACGCCCAGCACAGTGGAATCTGGAATGGCCGTGACTGGCATGATCGATAGAGTGATGGTTCTGAGGACATGGTGTTGGTCCTGTTTGTTTGTTGGTTCATTGCTAAAGCGTCACAGCTCGTTGAGCAATCTCATTCACATCAGCCTGAGTCAGGCGTCCATCGCCGTTGATGTCGAATTCCGATTGATTTCGTCCGCTTCGTATTTCTCTGGCGACTGTGAATGCGTCCAGAATGTCGACTCGTCCGTTACCATCGAGATCTCGTGCCACGCTTGCCGGTTGCGGAGGCTCCTGACGATTCAATGCAAACAACAACATGCAGGCGGCCGCTATGGACGAGCCGATGACGGCAAGTCGCCATCTCCAGTTCGACCTGGCTTTCACAGGAATTGTCTGATGGAGATGTCGCTGAGCATCCGCAAGGATTGCTCGATCAATCGCCTCGGGGATTTCTGGAAAGGGCCCATATCGGCTCTTCAATTCCGACGCCAGCCCTGACGGCAGTTCAGGAAGATCATCAAGTTCTTCAGGATTCAACATGACTGGATTGCCCGGATTTACAGATGTTATTTGCGTAAAGCAGCTCAATCGTGTTCTTGCTCCACAATCTATTAAGTGAGTGACCTCTCAGATTGGTTCAAAGAATCCCAAAGAATTTTCGGGAACAGATTTTTCCAATGATTTCCTGTGGAAATCGAATACCGCTAACGTACTACGCACACATCATCTGTAGTGGATCGTACGACTGCGGGTGTTGGAAACTGGAATCCGGGACTCGTTCGTTTATGGCGCCGGCACCGATCGACAATCGAACCGATCAAGAGCTGGTCGCCGCCGTGAACGCTGGCGATGCGGGGGCCTTTGAGGTTCTGTATTTCCGTCATCGTGACTGGACCATGCGTTTGGCCGTTCGATTTACGGGGCATCACGACGATGCTTTGGATGTGTTGCAGGAGACCTTCGGCTACTTCGCTCGCAAGTTTCCCGGCTTTCAACTGACCGCCGCGCTGACGACGTTTCTTTATCCGGCCGTTCGTAATTTTTCGATTGCGGCTCGAAAGAAACGACAACGCTCCAGCGGTGGAGAAGATCAGTTGCCGCTGATCGCTGAGCCGCAGGCCGCGTCGGGATCTGACCGCAGAGATATGGAACAGTCTCTGGCTTCTTTATCCGATGCTCATCGAGAAATCCTGTTGATGCGTTTCGTCGATGATATGACTCAAGCAGAGATCGCGGCGGCGCTTGATCTGCCAGTTGGTACCGTCAAGTCACGGTTGCACCACGCGATTCTTGCCGCTCGGCAGCTTCCCGGAATGTCGGACTCGTAAGTGGTACAACGCAGTTGAAACGCAGGTTTCACCACAGAGGTCACGGAGTAGCACGGAGGAGTGCAGCACAGATTTTTCTGAACGCAGAGGGCGCGGAGGTACGCAGAGAGGAACAAGAACAAGAAACTCTCT
>CAIJTV010000178.1:0-5080 GCA_903823635.1 uncultured Planctomycetaceae bacterium | reverse complement strand
GCGATGAAAGAGATCGGTAAATTGTTCAATGTGATTCCGTCTGCGAATAGTGCCTGAGCTTTCCAGTTGTTAGCTGTCGCTTTACTGATCGCATCGGCATCCTGCTCGAACGCTCGTCCTTCGAAGTACAATCGGCTGTAGTCTGCCAGAGAACACAGCTTTCCGCCCTGTTCAATAGATTGTCCATGCTGCACATCCATTGATTCGATGATAAGGGGAGCCGCTGGATTCTGATGTAGCGCGACGGGGCGATAAGCTTCATTACCCGAAAGTCTCAGTTCGTTCTGAATCTGCTTGTTTTCAGGAACAGTGACGCTTAGTTCGCTCAGAAGCCTTCTGTCCTTTTCGATTTGAGAAACCTGTCGTTCAGACAACCCATGAAGTCTCAACGCTTCTCGCTGTGCTCCCAGCAGAGCTTCCAGCTTTTCTTTCGCGTATTGGTGCTCGAGCACGGAACGTGGAGGAATGACGCCACTGTCGACGCCGGCCTGCAATCGCTTGAGTTCTCTCTCTTCAACATCCAGTTCACCGAGTGCTCGCACGAATTCAGACTGCGACGCAACAAGTTCTTCGTGAGTCAGTCTGATTTGAAACAAGGGAGCCCCGGGTTCTACAGCTGACCCCGGAACTGCAGACACTTGTGTGACAACTCCTGTCATGGGCGTGGAAACCTGAACGACTGTGCGTCCGGGACGCTCAACAATCAGAGCAGGCACAGAAATCGTTCGATAGTACGTGGCTGTCGTGATTGGTTTGAGAAACTCGGCCGTCAGCCCAAGATTCTTCATCGCCTGTGCCGAAAGTTCCAGTGATTCCACTTCCGCGTGTGGAGCGTGTTCCTCGTGTCCTGCATGAGCATGATCATCATGGCCATGCGCGTCTTTCGCTGCCGCAGATTTTCCCACCATTTGATCGACCTTCGTGTTCAGCGAAGTCCACCAGAGGTTTCGTGAGGCATAAGCACCGCCAGCGAGAAAGAAGAGCATCAGAAGTTGAGCTGGACGACCGGTCAGTTTTGAGCGAGAAGTATTCATCAGCGGAGAATTCCGAATAGAGCGGAGTTTGAATTCATTCGTGCATGAAGCGAAGATTGCTGTGCAGCGATGTTAAGCGAAGGAACCTGGCGTAATGTCGTGATGGTTCGTCGGGAGCGATGGACCGCGCGTTAGTCATGCGCGGACAGAAATAGAAGCGGATGTGTGCGACGAGAAGTGCGGCGGCGGCGGATACGGGTACTTGAGATCAAGGCAGGGGCCACCTGAAATCAGGCGAGCAGCATACTGCTCATCAAGTACGCCAGACCTGAAGACGCGCGCAGAACTCGGGCGCGTGGGTGTCGCTGGCGAGAATTGGGCCAAGGCAATAATCCGCCTTCACCACAGATCCTGCGTTCGCATCGGTTTCTGGAGCAACAATCCAGAGAACGCATTCCGGAGGAGCCACGATCGCCACCGCATTGGTCGCGACAAAGCGGCACTCGGTGTGATCGCATTCGCTGGAATGCTTATCATGTGACACTGGAGATTCAGAATCCGATGACCGGTGGTGCGAGTGACCCGGAGCATGTGAATGCCCGCAGTGCGTGGAATGCTGGGTCTCAGAGGTCTCTACACAATGACTCATGCAACCATGGACATGATGCCAGCCGCATCCGTAGACGCTGTGCAACAGCATCGTCAGAAGCGTCAAACATCGAAAAAACACGGCCACAGGAACACTCCAGTGCGAGCTGACCTCGTCCGGTCTGGAGATAAATCCAAGGAAAACCGCGTGGTCAACAACTGATGCAACTCTACATCATAGATCCCATGGCGCGAATATGAAGATGTTGCTTTTGCTCAACTGCAGTTTTATGCTGATCGGGTTTTCCCCCGGAGTTCGGCCGGACGATCAAGGGGATTGCAAGGCACTTTTGAGTCGCATGAAATTGCCGTGGATTCGTTCGAAAACGCTGTTCGACGAATCCTGCAGCGGATACTCACAGAGATCTATTCGGATCACGGTGAGTCCAGCCTCGGTGGCGAATGTGGCTGTCGATACTGGTTGAAGTGAATTCAGCAGAATGAAACGAGGCTTGTCTTTCGGCAGTTTATCCGTCAGGGCCGCTAACTCATCTTTCGCGATGGATGTCAGTTCCTGAGATTCATCCCAATGCACATATTGGAACTCCAGGCCCAGCTTGCTGGTCAGGTAATGATAGTAGGGACTGTCGCCGACCAACGTGATTTTCTGGGCGGGCGTCTTTGCAGAAATCTCAGCAGCGAGTGCTTGAGTCTTTTCAAGCTGCGTTTTGATCATCGTTAAGGCTGCGGTGATCTCGCGGGATGCTGCTGGCTCCAATTCCACAAAGAGATCTGCGACCCGAATGAATTGCGATTCAGCGAGTTCCGGGTCCAGCCAGGTGGCCCACACGGTTCCAGGATGGGCATGTTTACCTTCAGGGCCGTGTTGATGAGTGATCGCGTCCGGAATTCGGATGAATTCGGAGTAGTAGCCAGCCGCCGTGTCCTTCAGGCGCGAGCCTGGCAGGGAGACTCGATCCTTCCACGGCTCATAACCCGCGCCGCTGATCAGAATCATGTTGGCATTCTGGAGACGCTTCACATCGTCTTTCTGTGGCTTCCAGTTGCGAGACGCGATGTTATCCGGAGTAATCTTGTGCACTTCGATGTGGTCACCAGCGAGTAAGTCAGCCACCTCGAAAAGTGGCTGACTTGTGACCATGACCACTGGCTTCTTGTCGGCGGTGGAATTGCTCGATCGGTCAGTCGATGAGCTGTCCTTGACGTCGCTGCATCCAGAGATGAGCAAGCAGGCCGTCAGAATGAAGCCCCAGGAACGCATCATCGACTCCATCAGTCAATTGATTTAGCCGCCGTTTCGTTTGTATTGCTGGCTTCAGCCAGCAACACAACGCGACCAGGAGTGCCGATGCCGACTGAAATCGGCACCACGAATCAAATCAACGCGCCACCAACAAGGTTTACTTCAGGTTCTTCGCCAGTAGCTCTGCAATCTGAACGGCGTTTGTCGCCGCACCTTTGCGAAGATTGTCGGACACGCACCAGAACGTGATGGCATTCGGATTCGACATGTCCTTGCGAATACGTCCGATAAAGACATCGTCGCTGCCATCACAGGTCGATGGCATCGGATACTGACTGTTGGCAGGATCATCGACCACTGTAATGCCCGGCGTTGCCGTGAAGAGCCGGCGAGCTTCTTCCACAGAAACTGGTCGTTCCGTTTCGACGTTGATTGTTTCGCTGTGACAGTTCGAAACAGGAATACGAATACAGGTGGCGCAGACCTGAATGGACTCATCGCCCAGGATCTTGCGAGTTTCGTAGACCATCTTCAACTCCTCGCTGGTGTATCCGTCGTCCTTGAAACTGCCGATCTGTGGGATTGCGTTGAACGCGATTGGATACTTGAAGACCTGGTACTGATAGTCTTTGCCTTCCAGATGCGCGCGGGAGCCATCAATAAGATCAGCAGTTCCCTGCAAGCCTGCACCGCTGGTGGCTTGATAAGTACTCACGATCACGCGGCGAACTTTTGCGGCATCATGCAATGGCTTCAGGGCCAGAACCATTTGAGTCGTTGAACAATTTGGACTCGCGATAATTCCTTTGGCATTCAAAGCAGCTTCGGGATTAATCTCCGGGACGACCAAAGCCACATCGGGCTTCATGCGGAAGAAGCCGGATTCATCGATGACCTTGCACCCAGCTTTGATGGCTGATGGCAGAAACTCGGCAGCCGTCTCATCCGGAGTGCTGGCGATGAGCAGGTCGATTCCTTTGAAACAGTCGTGAGTCAGTTCTTCCACTGTGATCGTGCTTCCGTTGAATTCCACTTTCTGGCCGGCGCTGCGGGCCGATGCGAGAAAGCGGAAGTTCTTTGCGGGGAATTTTCGTTCCTGCAGAAGCTGAAGAATGATTCGCCCTACGGCACCAGTCGCGCCGACGACGGCCACAGTGTTAAACACGGAATTATCCTTTCGAAACGGAAAGACAGCTCAGGTGAGCGGTGGAAGAAGTCAGCGAATTGTCGGTGGTAGCCCGTTTTCCAGACCACCAACGTACATGGGCTGTTCCTTTTGGGAGCGGGAAAATATCCTTCCCGGTGAGAATTTCCAATTCCGGCAGACAAACTGAGCATTCTCCCGACTTTTGACAATGCCGTGAACCAAACAGAAGCCTCCGAATTTCAGGCTCGTTTCAAGATCTGCGTTGGTCGCCTGACGCTTGAGCCTGAGCGCGCGCTGACGGAGATGTTTGACCTTGCGGCTCAGCGATTGGTTCGGTTTGCTGTCACAATTACTGGAAATCAGCCGGACGCTGAGGATGCACTGCAGGGGGCATTTTCCCGCATTGCCTTTCGACCTCGGTTACTGGCGAATGCGGACGCTCCCTGGCCGTATTTGATTCGTTCGGTGAGAAACGAAGCCCTGCGGATTATCCAAAAGAGACGAGGCAGTGGATACGAAACGCCGGATCGAGGCTCCAGCGAGGAAAGCGTGGAGGCTCAGGTCGTTCAGGAAGAAACGGCGGACAGTGTTCGAAGAGTGCTGCAATCCCTTCCCAAGTCTCAGTATGAGGTTGTCATTCTTAAGCATTGGGAAGAACTAACGTTTGCCGAAATCGCCGAAGCATTGGGATTGTCACAGAATACTGTGGCCAGCCGATACCGATATGCGATGGAAAAGCTTCAAAGAAGTCTTGAACCCCTTATAAAATAGTTATCCCCACCCCAAAAATCCTGCCATGATTTTGTTCTCTTCAATGGACAAGTGAATCCAATGATCGATCCTGTCAAACGAATCACCGAACCTTTGCTTCCGGAGCATCAGCTCCTGCGTGAAGTCGGTACGATGCCGCAGTTGTCTGGCGATCTGCGTTCCCGCGTCGTTGTCGATATTCGTCGTCAGGTCCGCTACGGCCGTTGGGCGGATCGACTTAGAATTGCTGCGGCGGTGTTGGCTGCAAGTTTATTGGTTTGCCTCGTCTGGAAGTTTCGCTGGACTGGTCAGGATCAGGTTGCCGAGCAGAAGCCGGTTGAGATTAAGGCACCAGTC
>CAIJTV010000177.1:0-3019 GCA_903823635.1 uncultured Planctomycetaceae bacterium | reverse complement strand
GGAACCGGACTCAGTGAATCCACGACTCTGCCGACGAAATGGAGTGACGCGGAAAACGTGACATGGAAGGTCGAACTCCCCGGCCCGGGTTCTTCCAGCCCGGTCGTGTCAGGCGATCGAATTTTCGTAACCTGCTACTCTGGCTATGGCGTGGAAACGGGTGGCGATTTCTCGTCCCTTGTGCGACATCTTGTTTGCGTCGATGCGAAATCAGGACAGATTTTGTGGGATCGGACCGCGCCTGCCCCGGAACGAGAAGACCGGTATCAGGGGTATATCTCCGAGCATGGATACGCGAGCAATTCGCCAACGACAGATGGCCAGATGGTCTTCGCATTCCATGGCAAGTCCGGAGTCCATGCGTATGACATGGACGGAAAGGAACTTTGGAGCCACATGGTGGGAACTGAATCCAGCAATCGCCAATGGGGTTCCGCCGCCAGTCTGACGCTCTTTAATGACAAACTGATTGTCAACGCAGCCGAAGAAGGTCGAGCCATCATGGCCCTTGATAAAGCAACCGGAAAAGAACTCTGGAAATCCGAAGCCGCAGCAATGGAACTTTGTTACGGCACACCGTCGCTTGTGGCTCGAGAAGACGGAAAGACGGATCTGGTTATTGCTGTCCCGGGTGAAGTTTGGGGACTCAATGCAGAGACCGGCAAACTAGCCTGGTTCGTTGAAACTCAGTTGACCGGGAATGTCAGCCCGAGTCCTCTTGTTGTCGATAATTCAATTTTCGTCTTCGGTGGTTTTCGCTCATCCGGTAGCTACCGAATTCGTACGGGCGGAAAGGGCGATGTGACCAGCTCGCATGTCGACTGGCATAGTCGCAGCAGTTCTTACGTCGCCACTCCCGTCCATCACGACGGTCATCTCTTCTGGATTGATGATCAGGGAATCGCCTGGTGTCTCGACGCGAAAACCGGCGAGCAGCTCTATCGCGAACGAGTGCCGGGACTGAAATCCGGAGGTCGCCCGATTTATGCATCACCGATCATAGCCGCTGGTCGTCTGTATGTCGTGACAAGACGTGATGGAACGCTTGTGATTCCAGCCACCACGACATTCTCGATCGAATCGCAGAACATGATTGAGTCGGATGCAACGGATTTCAACGCCACTCCGGCTATCTACGGTAATAAGTTGTTGTTGCGATCCAATACTCGACTCTATTGTGTCGAAGCGAAATAGCCATCGACGACTCATTCTGTTTGAGTCGCGGAGACCGAGATGTGAGAAGTGGCGACTTCTCGAGTGTGCTTAACCTCTGTGAGCAGACATTGATTAGCCCGTGCAGGAGTTCCCTAAATCTCCGTCGGCGTTTGCGTCGCAACGGTCCCCTCGGTCTCATCGCCCGAGAATTCCCGGTGCAGGAGTGTTAACATCGTCTGCAGAAACGCGACAACGATGGGGCCGATAAAAACCCCAAACGGCCCCAGAGTCTGAACTCCACCCAGAACACCAAGCAGCCCAGCCAACGGATGCAGCGATGCGCGTTCCATAATGATCCATGGACGAATCACATTGTCGACAGTCGAAACAATTAGTACTCCATAGATTGCCAGCGCAACGCCGGCGGTCATGTTTCCTTCACCAAACGCAAGCCAAAGACTGGCCGGGATCCAGACGAGGGATGCTCCTACAAACGGAACCATTGCCAGTAACGCAGTAAGAGCCATCAACAGAAAGATCGATTGCATACCCGCGAACCAGAAGCCGACTCCGGAAAGTACGGCCTGTGTCGTGGCCGACGCAATACTGCCCGCCACGACCGCACGGACAAGCATTTGAAACTCGGTCAATAGTTGTTGCTCGTATTTGTCCTCGAGCGGCGACAGTACCATAATCGCTTTCACGATCTCGGGGCCATCGGCAAACCAAAAGAACAGAGCCATCACGAAAATCAACAGGCCAAACGTCACCTTGGCAAATGCGACTGATGTTGCACCGCTGAGAGACGCGATGCCACCGGGGGTGATCGCCAGGAACTGTCCGGAGATTCGCTGCACGTCAGCCGACGTCGGGTTTGCCATCTCTTTCAAAGGCACTCGCCAGACTCCACCCAGCATCTGATTTCGGTAGTCGTGAAAATTATGTCCGGAGGTCTCGATCCATTGCTGGTAGGCGAGCGTGCCGGGTGGGGAATCAGCGGCTTTGGTGAGAGCAGCCTGCAGTCGCTCGACTCCGGGGTGTAAATCCGTTCGAGAATTCAACATCGCGTTCTCATTCATGCGGCGAAACTCGTCGGCGATATGAACAAGTGCAGCCGCATTCCCCCGAGCCGCTGCACCGTTCGCTGCGTCGGCCCGCAATTCAGCCAGAGACGATTCGATAAAACGACATTCGGCTACGAATGGATAATCCAGTCCCAGAGAATACCGTGCACGATTCAGTTGACCTCGCATCGCGTCTGTATCAAGTTTGTTTACGAGTTCGATGGCTTCGTATCCCGCAATCATGGCAACAGTCAGCACGGGGACCAGCACGGCCAGCAGGACTGCCACCGTCATCAGCAATGCGCCCACGTAGCGACGGTTGTTGCACCAGCGTACGACATAAAGATGCAATGGTCGCAACATCAGCACCGTCACAGCCGCAAGAAACAAAGGCAGCAGGAAGACAGACACGACCTGATAGAACAAAGCCAGAAGAATACTGGTCGCCAGAATGAGTACGACAAAGGAGATGACTCGAGCCATTGATCACCGTAGATTCAGGGTCCGGGATGTATTCTGAGAAATGGCAAACGTATTGGCGGATTTCACTGATCACAAGCTGTTGATTTCACATTTCTGGTTACGCCGAGCCAAAAGCGATGGTTCACGCAAACGCCGTCACTTTCGGCTCTGCGGTGAAGTGCTGAAGTCTAAACCGGAATCTTTGCTTTCAGAAAGCCTCAAGGATGGAACGGCCATGTAGCTTTTGCAATTGGTGAAACATAATCGTCCGGCTTGACGGTCAGAATACTGCAGTCGCATGTATCGAGCACACGTTCCGCCGTGTTCCCCAGCACAAT
>CAIJTV010000176.1:0-3556 GCA_903823635.1 uncultured Planctomycetaceae bacterium | reverse complement strand
ATGGCTCGATAATCATCGCCTGCGGCTTCGATCTTCTTTGCAAGCTCATCGCAGCCGTGACCAGCCGTAACTGCGAACGCGCCGATGTAATCAACGTAGCCGTCATCGCTCCGCGTGACGAGCCTTGCAGGGTTATCGTTGTTGGCGAGAGACGTTGGGCTATGTGAAGGCGCCGTTGAAGGCTCATCACGCGGAGCGTGATGGCTACTTTTTGGCGCGACATAATCGGCCAGCGATCGATAATTCGTCTGGCCGACTCGTTCCCATTGCTGACGCAGCATTGGGAAACGCATCAGTTCCTTTGTTCGTGTCTCATCCGTCCAGAGCACGATGTCATCGCCATCGGAATTCGCCGGCCAGAAACCGTAGACGCCACGAGCTTTGATGCTCTTGTCCTTCAGCATCAGCTGTAGTTCTGCCTGAGCATCTGCGAACAGCTTGCGAGCTTCCTCACCGACAATGGCGTCATTCAGGATCTTCGGATACTTGCCAATCAACTGCCATGAGCTGAAAAACGGAGACCAGTCAACGTACGGAACCAGTTCCTCCAAAGGCAGGTCTTCAATGATTCGCGTTCCCAGGAACTCCGGCTTCGGCGGCGCGTAATTCGCCCAGTCGATCGTCATTCGCTTCGCAAGAGCGTCAGCGTATGGAATCAAAGTCACCTGCTGGCGCTGATCGAAGGAGGCTCGCGCCTTCGCCTGAGCTTCCAGATTCTTCGCTGCATAACCGGCTTTGTGGTCCGGATCCAGCAGTGCTTCGACAACACCGACGGACAGCGACGCATCGCCCACATGCACGACCGGCTGATCGTACACCGGAGCAATCTTTACTGCGGTATGTTTCGCACTGGTGGTCGCTCCGCCGATCAGCAGAGGAACTGTGAAACCCTGTTCCTTCATCGTGCGAGCGACGATGATCATTTCTTCCAGAGAAGGCGTAATCAGCCCGCTGAGTCCGATGATGTCGGCCTTGTGCTTGATCGCTTCTTCGAGAATCCGTTCGCACGGTACCATGACTCCGAGGTCGATCACCTTGAAGTTGTTACAGCGAAGCACGACCGCCACGATATTCTTGCCGATGTCGTGGACGTCGCCCTTGACCGTAGCGATCAGGAACGTGCCGCGATTACTGCTGGCCATGGCATTCGGATCCGCCAGCTTTTCAGCAGCTTCCGCCAGTGCAACGGCTTCTTCGCGCTGACCCAGAAACAGGCCGGCGTCGTTGAATCGTTCCAGTTTACCGCTGATCTTCGCAGCTTTCTCCGCCTCCATGAACGGCTCAAGCCACGCAACCGACTTCTTCATCACTCGCGCGGACTTCACCACTTGCGGCAGGAACATCTTGCCAGCGCCGAACAGTTCGCCGACGACGTTCATACCGTCCATCAGCGGGCCCTGAATGATATCCAGAGGACGTCCGTACTTCAGCCGAGCTTCCTCGGTATCGCCGTCGATGTAATCCGTGATGCCTTTCAGCAGAGCATGCTGCAGACGCTGTTCAACGGTCCCGCTTCGCCATTCTTCGACCTTCTCCTTGCCGCTGGCTTTGGCTTTGACCTTTTCGGCAAAGTCAATCAGTCGCTCGGTCGCATCGGGACGTCGATTAAGAACAACGTCTTCGATATAGACCAACAGTTCCTTATCGATTTCGTCGTAGACTTCCAGTTGCTGCGGATTGACGATGCCCATGTCGAGACCCGCCTGCACCGCGTGATACAGGAAGACCGCGTTCATCGCTTCACGAACAACATCGTTGCCTCGGAAGGAGAACGACACGTTGCTCACGCCGCCCGATGTCTTAGCTCCGGGACATTCCTTCTTAATCTGACGAACCGCTTCGATGAATTCCACCGCGTAGTTCGAGTGTTCTTCCATCCCCGTGCCAACGGTCAGAATGTTGGCATCGAAGATAATGTCGGTCGGCGGGAAACCGATTTTCTCTGTCAGCAGCTTGAACGCTCGTTTGCAGATGCGAACTTTCTCTTCGCATGTCGCGGCCTGTCCGACTTCATCAAACGCCATCACGATGACTGCCGCACCGTAGCGACGAATCAGCTTCGCTTTGTGCAGAAACTCGGCTTCGCCTTCTTTCAGACTGATACTGTTGACGATGCTCTTGCCGTGAACGCACTTCAGGCCGGCTTCCAGAACTTTCCAGTCCGAGCTGTCGATCATGATCGGCACGCGAATATTGTCGTCGTGCAGCAGCCACAGGAATTTCTCCATGCAACGCGGGCCGTCGAGCAGACCTTCATCCATGTTGACGTCGATCACCTGCGCGCCGCCTTCGACCTGATCGCGAGCGATGCTGATCGCTTCGTCGAACTTGTCTTCCCGCACAAGTCGCAGAAACTTGCGTGAACCGGCGACGTTCGTGCGTTCGCCAACGTTCATGAAATTAGATTCGGGCCGCAGGGCCAGATAATCGAAGCCAGAATATGTCGACCAGCCGTTGCCCTGTGGAATCTTTCGCGGCGGAATATCTTTGACCACTTCCGCGACCGCTCGAATGTAGGCCGGAGTCGTTCCGCAGCAGCCCCCGACGATGTTCAGCAAACCGGCTGTCGCCAGAGTCCGCACGATCTCCGCGAAGTCTTCAGCACTCGTATCAAAGCCACCCATTCCGTCCGGCATACCGGCGTTGGGATAGCAGCTGACGTACTTCGTCGCCATGTTCGACAGCGTTTCGAGATACGGCTTGATCTGCTTCGGCCCCAGCGCGCAGTTGAAGCCGATGCTGAGTGCCGGAAAATGTTCGACGGCTGCATAGAACGCTTCGACAGACTGGCCGAGCAGAGTCACTCCGCCGGTGAACACTGTCCCGGAGATCATCACCGGGATCTCCCGGCCTTTCTCTTCGAACACTTGCCCAATCGCAAACAGACACGCCTTCATGTTCAGCGTGTCGAAGCTGGTTTCCGGCAACAGCAGATCGCAACCACCGTCCATCAGGCCGCGAATCTGTTCGGCGTATGATTCAACCATCTGGTCGAACTGAAACGGCCGACTTCCCGGCTTGTCAGCGTTCATCGAGAGCTGAACCTTGGTCGGCCCTATACTGCCGGCGACGTATCTCGGCTGGTTCGGGTTCCTTAGAGTCTCTCTATCAGCCACTGCGCGAGCCAGCTCGGAACCGGTCTTGTTGATTTCGTAAGTCAGGTGAGCCAGCCCGAACTCTTCCATCGACACGATGTTGGCGTTGAACGTGTCGGTTTCAATAATGTCCGCACCGGCATCGAGGTACTGCTGATGAATGCCGGAGATCAGAGCCGGCTGAGTCAGCACAAGCAGGTCAGTGGCGTTGCGAAGATCAATCGGATGATCTTTGAACCTCGCCCCTCGATAACCCTCTTCGGTTGGGTTGTTCGACATGATCAGCGCACCCATCGAGCCGTCGATGACGAGGATACGCTGTTCGATAAGTTCGCGAATATCAGGGCGGTTGAGAGTCATTCGATTTTTGATTTGAGATTTGAGATTTGGCGGCGCCGAATAGAGTCCCGTCGGCGGAGCGACGGGTGTACCGTAAGCCCCTCGCTCCCCCAACCGGAATT
>CAIJTV010000175.1:0-1848 GCA_903823635.1 uncultured Planctomycetaceae bacterium | reverse complement strand
GAACAGATCATGGATGAGCAGGTCGCTGCGTCTTCTGATGCGATCGCGATGTGGGAGAGCGGGCTCACTGACGATCAGCGGCGTGGTCTTTCGAAAGAGCTCGTCAAGATACTGGAAACCGATAAGTCGAAACGAAACGCCGTTCAGAACAGAAGTTTGTTCGCGGCAGGACCGGGGCTTTCGGATGAGGCTTTTCAGAAATCCGTTACGCGAACTCAGGAGATTGAGCGTGTACTGTCCGGAGGTGTGACGACTTTGGTGATGAAGGAGATGGCCAGTCCCCGGAAATCGACCGTTTTTACGCAGGGCGACTTTACGAGGCCAGCGGACGAAGTCTCCTGCGGTACTCCATCGGCCCTGCCTCCGCTGCAGGCGTCGGCTGGTTCTCCCAATCGCCTTGATCTGGCTCGCTGGATCGTGTCGTCGGAGAATCCACTGACAGCTCGAGTGATCGTAAATCGAGTCTGGCAACAGTACTTCGGCCGGGGGATTGTGGAGACAGACAACGACTTCGGTCTGCAGGGCTCCATGCCGACTCATCCCGAGCTGCTGGACTGGCTGGCCGTCGACTTCATGGAGAAGGGCTGGAGTCTGAAGCAACTGCATCGGCAGATCGTGATGTCCGGAACGTACCGTCAGAGTTCGCATGTGCGGGCGGATCTCGCAGAAAAGGATCCGGACAATTATCTGCTGGCGCGACAGCGGCGGCTGCGACTGGACGCCGAGATTGTTCGTGACGTCAGTTTATCCGCCAGCGGATTGCTGTCCGGAAAGATGGGTGGTCCACCCGTGTATCCGCCGATTCCTCAGGGCGTAATGTCGCTGGGGCAGGCGAATCGGGAATGGAAAGTCAGTGCAGGCGAAGATCGTTATCGGCGGGGATTTTATACGTTCGTGTATCGTGCCACGCCGCCTCCTTCTATGAGCGTATTTGATGCGCCGGATGGCTACAGCACGTGTACTCGTCGCGTTCGCAGCAACACACCGCTTCAGGCTTTGGCTTTGATGAACGACACTGCGTTCGTCGAGTTTGCGGAAGCTCTGGCAAAGATCATTCAGCAGGATGGGCTTGAGACCGCGTTTCGACGCTGCACAAGTCGACTTCCGTCTCTGGAAGAGGTTGCTGTTTTGAAGACGCTGGACACTCTGAGTGCAGCGAGAGTGTTGCTGAATCTGGACGAAACGGTAACACGCGAGTGACTGGGAAGGTGAGATCATGCAGACCGAAAATGAGTTAAAGAATCAAACTCGCCGTCATTTTTTCGGCG
Organism: uncultured Planctomycetaceae bacterium; assembly: GCA_903823635.1. Taxonomy (GTDB): domain Bacteria; phylum Planctomycetota; class Planctomycetia; order Planctomycetales; family Planctomycetaceae; genus SXXK01. The sequence goes on along the minus strand of CAIJTV010000175.1, from coordinate 580 downwards.
AATGCGGCATGGGCGTCGGTTCGATGGCCCTGGCCAGTCTGATGGCTGGATCGTCCACCGCTGCGCCGACGGAGCAACAGTCAGGAGCGATGGCTGCGAAGGCACCGCCATTTCCAGCGCGGGCGAAGCGAGTCATCTTTCTGTTTATGGCGGGCGGGCCCTCGCAGCTGGATATGTTCGATCACAAGCCCATGCTGAATAAGCTCAGCGGTGAACCGATGCCTCAGAGTTTTCTGGAAGGCAAACGGTTTGCGTTCATGAACAGCAGCCATCGAACCAATCTCCTGGGAACTCGTCGGCAGTTCCGACAGCATGGTGACTGTGGTGCATGGGTCAGTGATGTCTTGCCTCACACGGCCAGCATTGTGGACAAGCTGACGTTCATCAAAACGTGCAAAACCGATCTGTTCAATCACGCCCCGGCGAAGCTGTTCATGAACACGGGCAGCGGACAATTCGGTCGGCCCAGCCTGGGTTCATGGCTGACTTATGGGCTGGGCAGTGAAAGCACAGACCTGCCAGGATTCGTCGTGCTGCAAAGCGGACCTCGCGGACCGCGCGGAGGTTCTGTGTTGTGGAG
>CAIJTV010000174.1:0-2547 GCA_903823635.1 uncultured Planctomycetaceae bacterium | reverse complement strand
GACGTAGTAAAGACCTTTTGCAGTAAACGGCGGCCTGTGACTTCGATACCAAGGGCGAATCGGCTCGCAATCGCGGCCTTGATGGCTTCTCCGACCGCTGGGCGGCACAGCCTGGAGAGGCTGTGTAGCGGAGCAACAAGAAACACAGGTTTGCAAGTTGAATTTTCATGGCACGCTGGCTTCCAGAAGAGAGTCCTCACTGAGGCTTCTTGTGCCTGCGGCACTTCCACTGCCTGAACGTGCCACCCTGTGACTGAATTGTGCAAAATCAGTTCAGCACTTTGTGCATCAGAGTTGTAATGTCGAAGTTCTCCGGAAGGGCGTTTCGCAACTCTTCGGTGCCGTAGATGCGGACTTTCTTGACGCAGTCGTCGAACTGTGTTTTTGCCATGGAATCAACGATCGGCGATAACTCACGAAGTGGCCGGTATTTCTTTTCAGACGCGGTGTAAACCTGAACGTTGAACTCCACTTCTCGATGCTGCGGCGGGGCGTCGATCAGGACGTCGAGACGGCCGGTTTCGAGACCCGCGACGTGACCCAGTTCTTTCGATAGCCTTGATGAGATAACAGCCAGCTCGGAAAACGGCTTCTGACGCATGGCTCGATAGAGCGGTTCCTGATGGAAGACGCTAAACTCGGCGATCCGTTTGTGGATTCGTCGTCGATTTCCGAATAAGCCGTCCGTCAAAGTCTGGACGTCAGTTCCTTCAGCGGTTTGCTTCAGGATTCGGATCAGCTCCGGTTCCGTTAAGCGAAATAGAGTGGCGATATCCAGCTTTGGCAGTAGCTCAAAAAATGCACGGGCGAACATGGTTGTCGCAGCGCGCACAGCATGGTGCCAGTAGACCTCGGAGAACATCACATACCGAGCAAACACCATCATCTCTGCGGCCGTGCGGCCCTTGGATGTAATCGCCAGACCATCTCCCGCTTCGTTGACGATCAGCGAATTCATCAGGCGATTGCGATCGAAGTGTTTTCCGTATGGCACGCCGCAGTGCTGGCTATCCCGAACCAGGTAATCCATCTTGTCGATGTCGATTGGCCCTGACAGGATAGAGCGACGAAGTCGATTGCTTGGGGAGTTGTCTCGTGCGACGAGGACATCCAGCACTTCGTAGGGTTCGATCTTCCATTCTTTTCGCAGTACGTCACCCAGTTCGGTTCCGGGACGCAGGAACTCGCGTGCATAGTCCTCGTGCGGTGGAAGCTGCGGCAGTCCCAGATCCTCAATCGGATGGCAAAACGGCCAATGGCCGATGTCATGCAACAACGCAGTAACGATCAGGATTTCTGCGTCACGCACAGAGACTGTTCTTGCGAACCGCTGATCTCTGCCAAGTTGCCACAGATATTTCAAAGCGTTGTGATAAACACCAAGAGCATGTTCAAAACGAGTATGAGTAGCGCCGGGATAAACACGGGAAGCAAGAGCGAGCTGCGTGACGTGGGCCAATCGCTGGAACTCCGCCGAATCCACAATGGCACGCACGCGAGGCGTGAAAGGCACATCCTGTTCGACAGGAATGCGGATCACTCCGAACGAATCGCCGGACTGAGATAGCTCTGGTATGGAAGAGTAAGGGTGCATCATGGTTCCGCATTCTGAATGCCCATGGGCTACTTGAAAACCCCGGCCACTTGTTTTCTGGCACGTTCAACAGAATCCACTACCGCCTGAACGTACTGTTCATCGGAAAACGGACTCATGATATAGGACTTCAAAGCGACGACTGGCTGGCCATAGTCTGTTTCTCGAAACCGATCGGTCATCGAGATGACCACTCCATCGCCTCGCAGCGCTTCGGCATGCATGGCCTGAAATACCTGTCGGTTGTAGTCATTGAACCGATGCAGTTGAGCCGCGTATCTGGCATCCGTCTGTTCCAGCTTTGGCATTTCAAAGGTATCGACGTCGTCCGGATAGACTCGGAACAGTGTCACCGGGCCAAAGTTTTCCGGATTCATGACACTGATGGCGGGTTGAGCCGTCAGCCGATTTCTCAGCGTTTCGGCCATCGTTACGAGGTGTCCCAATAACGTTCGCAGGCCCGATTTTCCAAGCAGCAGAATCCTGACGATGCCCTGTTCTGGGCTGGCACTAAACTTCGTTGGTTCAAGAAGTTGTGTCCATGTTCCATTCGAGAACATGGCTTTCACTGTATCCTTTCCGACGGCTGGCAGGGTTGAATGACAGATCCAAAGCCTTCAACGAACGACATCCTTTCAAAGATTCGTGCGAAGAATGCCGAAGCAGCTGCGGCTGAAAAGCCTGCGGCTCAGGCTCCTTCCATCGAAGCACCGGCACCAGCCGACACACCTGCTTCGGAAGTTAAGCCCGCGGCTCCAAAGGGCACAGGCGATATTCTCGCTGCTGCTCGTGCTGCGGCTAAGCCAGCTGGTACGGCTGATATCTTAGCGGCCATCAAGAAGCCAACTGCGGCTGTGCCAGCAGCGCTGGCTGCGGGTGCACCTAAAAGTCCTGCGGACATCATGGCTGCAATTCGTGCTAAAGCTGGCGGTGCTCCGGCGGCTTCAGGTGAT
>CAIJTV010000173.1:0-2181 GCA_903823635.1 uncultured Planctomycetaceae bacterium | reverse complement strand
CCATGGCGATCGCATCGCTGGGACGGCAATCGATATTGTGAACCATATCGCCGACTTTGATCTTCAGGATGGCGTAATACGTATGATCCTTCATCTCTGTAATGACGACTTCCTCAACCTTTCCGCCCAACGTTTCGACGATGTTTTTCATCAGTTGGTGAGTCATGGGGCGGAATGGCGGTTCTTCCAGCAATCGTCGATTGATGATCTGAACCTCGAACTGCCCGATCAAAATGGGAAATGTTCGAGTCCCCCCGACCTCACGCAGATAGATGGCCTGCTGATCATTCAATTCAGAAACGATTACTCGACTGAGTTCCATCTGCGCAAACACTGGGAAATGCTCCTGAGTCTTTAGTGGGGTCGAGTTAGCAGGCTAGTCCAGAGGAGCTCGCCTGCTAACTCAGGGAATTAAGATCATTGTTGGACGACAAGCCTGCCGCACCATTTCGAGAAGCACAGTCGGCTGCGGCTTACCGTTAAACGATCACAAAGAACAACGAATAAAAAGCCTTATGGCAGACGGCGAACCTTCAGATTCTTGAAGTAGACCTTGCTGTTTGGGTCGTGAGCCTGCAGGGCGAATGTTCCTTCTCCGAGTCGACGTTCAAAATCTTCGGAGAAAGCTTCTTTCCCTTCTGGTTCAGTGTAGTCGACCGTTGTTTTATCGTTGACGCGGATTTCGATGTGCTTGTCTTCGACCTTGATGTAGGTCTTGTACCACTCATTGTCTTTCAAGCCCGGGTTGCCCACATCAACGACGCCGTAAAGGCTACCGGATTTCTTGGGGTCTGACTGAGTCACGTTGACCTGGCATTCCAGGCCAAAGCGAGGCCAGCCGGTGTCCTGAAACTTCGTATGAAAATAAATCCCCGCGTTGCTGCCGGGAGTTGTCATAACGTCGCATTCGAACTCGAAGTTTTTGAACGGCTTGCCGTCGCCTTCATAAAAGAGGTGGCTGCGTTCGCCGACACAGACGAGCTTTCCGTCTTCGATCTTCCATGATTCTTTGTTTTCGTTCACTTTCCAACCGTCGAAAGTGATCCCGTCCCACATATTTGTCCACGCTGCCGTGTCGTCGCCTTTTACGGAAGTCACCAGCACGCAGGCCAGAAGGCCTAAAATTGCACTGCGAATCATCATTGAGTTCCTGGAAATACAGAAAATTGGTGGATGCCGCCACGGCGAAGCATCGCGGTATCCTCAGACTACCGAATCCGGCCACTGGATTCCATGCACTCTGCCCGGGACATTCGGTCCACTGTTGTGACTGAGGATTCTCGTGAGTAACATGTTCACATCCTGGAAACCCCGGACTGTTAGAAGAGAGACCTGACCATGCTGAACTTCGTTGGACGTGGAAGTGCACATACCTGCGACGGGACGACTCGGCGAGATTTCCTGCAGGTTGGGTCATTGGGCGTTGCCGGACTTTCGCTGGCCGATTACATCGAAGCGAAAGAACAAGGGCAGGTGGCTGACGGTCACGATGAACGCTCCTGCATTATGATTTTCAATCTGGGTGCCCCCAGTCAGCTGGACACGTTCGACATGAAGCCGGACGCACCGCTGGAAGTGCGAGGTCCGTTCAAGCCGATTTCCACAAGCTGCGGCAATTACCAACTGTCCGAAATCCTGCCGAAGCACGCCGCGATATCCGAACACATCGCGCTGGTTCGCAGTTGCCATCATACCGGAGCGGCCGTTCATGATGCCGGCTGGCAGATGATGCAGACCGGGCGACAATTTGCCGGTGGTGTGAATACGCCGCATGCCGGATCCGTCGTGAGTTATCTCAAGGGACGCCGAACTGATCTGCCTCCGTTTGTCGTGCTGCCGGAAACCATGGGCCGTGGCGGTGGAAATCTTCCGAATGGCCAGGCTGGCGGATTCCTCGGGAAAGCTCATGATCCGTTTGCGTTGATGGCCGATCCTTCCAAGCCCGACTTCAAAGTTCCCGACCTCTTGCCACCAGAAAATCTCGGCGAGGTACGAATCGCGCGGCGACGTAAACTGCGAGATCTCGTAGACGCCACTGTCAAAGATTTTGAATCGACCGAAAACGCGGCCATGATGGGCCGGAATTTCGAAGCCGCTTATCGACTTATGACAAGCACTCAGGCTCGCGAAGCATTTGACCTGACGAAGGAACCACAGTCCGTGCGAGAACGTTACGGAATG
>CAIJTV010000172.1:0-5465 GCA_903823635.1 uncultured Planctomycetaceae bacterium | reverse complement strand
TCAGACATCAAAATGGGCCCAGTTCCGACTCCTGGTGAATGGACGAAGCTTTCGATCCCATTCTCTCGCTTCGAAAGCAAACCCGGCAGCCGTATCAAGAGCGTGGTTCTCAGCCAGGACGGCGGAAAGATCTGGATTGATGATGTCCGTCTCGTCGGCAAATCCGATCCCACGAAAGATCCTCGATCATCATTTCAACAATTCTGGACTCACAGCAAAGGTGGCAACCCTGGTGGAATCAGCGGCGAACTCAGCCCGGTGTTGACTGGCGGGCCGAAAGACGAAACCCCGGCGGACCAAAAAGAAAAGCTTCTGCGTTTCTGGCTGCAGCACGTTCAGCGAGCTGAGGAATCAACGGTCACCGATCTCCGCACAGCCTATGCTTCAGCTCAGGAAGCAACTCAAGTCATCAACGATTCAATCCCGGGAACATTTACGTTTAGTGATCTGGAGAAGCCTCGTGATGCGTTCATTATGCTCCGTGGACAGTACGACAAACCGGGAGACAAAGTTGAACCCAACGTTCCTTCAGAGTTCCCAATCCTGAAGGATGCTGCCGGACAGCCAATAGGAGCAGGACAGCGAGCCAATCGACTGGATCTCGCGCGATGGTTCCTGGCTCCGGAAAATCCACTGACGGCTCGCGTGACGGTCAATCGTCTCTGGCAGCAAGTGTTTGGAACAGGGCTGGTGAAGACCAGTGACGACTTTGGAACACGTGGCGATCTGCCAAGCCATCCCGAGTTACTGGACTGGCTGGCCGTGAGTTTTCGCGAAAGCGGCTGGGACGTAAAACAGTTCTACCGAATGCTGCTAACGTCAGCGACGTTTCGGCAACATTCCGAGATCGGTGAAGTTCGATACCAGAAAGACCCCGAGAACCGCCTCCTGGCTCACGGTCCTCGCTTCCGACTGGATGCAGAGCAACTTCGAGACAACGCGTTGTATGTCAGCGGACTAATCGACCTCAGAATGGGAGGTCGCGGTGTGTTGCCTTACCAGCCGGACGACATCTGGGAGCCGGTCGGCTACGAAAACAGCAATACTCGCTTCTACATGCAGGATCACGGCACGTCGCTTTATCGCCGCAGTGTTTACTGCTTCCTGAAGCGAACTGCACCGCCGCCCTTTATGAGCAATTTCGACGGACCGAATCGCGAGCAGTTCTGCACTCGGCGAGAACGCAGCAATACTCCTTTGCAGGCGCTGCAGTTGATGAACGACGTGCAGCATTTCGAAGCCGCGCGGAATCTGGCTGAAAGGACAATTGTCGAGGGAGGAGAAACTGTTGGCAGTCGCATCAACTACCTCTACCGCACCGTCGTATCTCGTCCGCCAAACCCACAGGAACTCGAGCTGATTGAAGCGGCCTATGCATCGCAGAAGGCTCTCTTCGATGCCGACAGCGAAGCCGCTCAGAAAGCAATCAAGGTTGGCGAGTCGTTTCCCGCGGATATTGCTCCGCCCTCTGAATTAGCAGCATGGACAATGATTGCCAACCTGGTGCTGAATCTGGACGAAACCGTGACCAGAAATTGAGACGTTGGTCATAAACCTTGCTAAACCGTGAGCAGCCGTCGTATTTTGGGGCAGGAATTGACGGGCGGACGGAGGCCAATCTTGACCTTATCTGCGGAAACGACGACAGTCCTTCAGAATTACTACAAGCATCACAGTTCATAGGCGTCCGGCACTAAAGAGACTTGCGGCGCAGCCAACAGCAATGATGCTCATCGCCTGATCGTCGGGAGAATATGGAGTGCCTGAAAATCGACTGACTCGATATGAACTCGAGCTCATGAATGTGCTGTGGACAATTGGTCAAGGCACAGTGCAGGATGTCTGTGATAATCTCACTCGCGAGCTTGCCTATACGACAGTCATGACAACCCTGAACCTGCTGGCAACTCGTAAAAACGTGCTGTCCCGAACGAAGGACGGACGAGCCTACGTCTATAAGCCAATTGTTTCCCGAGATGAGGTTTCCCGTTCGATCCTGAGTGACCTGAAATCCGTATTGTTTGGAAACCGACTTCCAACCATGGTTCTGAATCTGATGGCGGAAGATGAAGCGAATCAGAAAACAGCAGACGTGCTTCGCGATGCTCTGAAAAAGCTGGAGGAGACTCAGTGACATCCTCTGCTTTTCCGGAGTTTTTTTTATCACTGTCCATCCAATGCACTGTCATACTGCTGATCAGTCTGAGACTGACCCGAAAATGCAGCTCCAGTGAGTCGGCTGATAAGCTCTGGGGAATCTGCCATATTGCCGTGCTCTTACTGGTGGCGACGGGTGTCTTGCTGCCACATGTGCGACTTCTCCATTCGGGCGATGACGATATTCTGCTGGCCTCGTTCGCTGCATCAGAATTGACGAAGACCTTTTCATCATTGCTTCGTTTCCTCTGGATCACTGGCGCATCAGTTCTGGCGTTCAGAACGGTCTGGTCATTGATAACAACTTCGCGGCTTGTCAGCAGAACGAAACACTTTCCCTTACAAACCAGCGGCGACACTATGAGATGCTCGCCCGAAACTGCCGCCCGTCTCTCGGCGTCCCGCATCACTGTTCTCACCAGCGAAGATCTGATCACCCCCTTCTGCTGGCAACTTCAGCACCCTGTTATCGTGCTTCCGGAATCACTTTGTACATTTCCGGATGCCGAACTGGATGCCGTCCTGCGCCACGAACTAGCTCACCTTGAAGCCAAGCATCCATTGAGACTCTTTCTCCAAAGACTCGTTGAGATCATTTTCTGGTTTCATCCGCTGGTTTGGATGACTTCACGAGAAGCGTCACTCCAACGAGAACTTGCAGCGGATCGGCGAGCCAATCGCTCTGCCACGCAAGCCACCGCATTCCTCAGGGGCATGGCACGACTGGCAGATTATTGCGTGTCCCGAACCTCAGCACTGGCGGCAGGCCTGGGATTCGGTGGTGCTGGCCCTTCGATTCTGCAACGTCGGATTGAACACTTGCTGTCTCTGGATTGGTCCAACAATCAGCAGCCGAAACAATTGTTCGGAAAAGCCGCGTTGTTAGTCAGCATTATGCCACTGGCGGCCTTGATGTGGGTCCCTGTCAATGACTCGGCCACAGGCAGAACTCTGGTTTCACCATGGCCACGGATTAGTGCATCCGTCCTGCGTGAGTTCGGGATCTCAGTCCGCGATTACGAAGTCGACAATCATCGTTTATTGGAGCACATCCATCGCCGGGAAGGTCTCTGACGATGGAGATGTTTCGAATTGCTGGAGGCACACGTCTGGCAGGTTCAATTCGTGTCGAAGGAAGCAAAAACGCAGCGCTTCCGATCCTTGCCGCCAGCGTGGCAATCACGGGTAATGTACGACTGGAGCAGGTGCCGAAGCTGCAGGACGTGACGACCATGTCTACGCTGCTGCAAGGCATGGGCGTCTCAATCGCTCGTGGACACGACAACTCGGTTGTCATGAATTCCAATGAGATTACGTCGACAATAGCACCGTATGAACTTGTTCGCCAGATGCGCGCGGGAATCTGTGTGCTGGGCCCGCTGCTGGCTCGATTTGGAACAGCAACTGTCGCCCTTCCTGGCGGTTGCAAAATCGGACATCGTCCCGTTGATCTTCACCTGCAAGGCCTGTCTGCACTCGGGGCGGATATCCGCATTGAATCAGGAAACATCGTTGCCTCCGCCCGGCAGTTACGTGGATGTGAACTGGATCTTTTGGGCAGTCATGGCCCGACGGTGACCGGAACGTGCAATGTCATGGTTGCCGCAGCGCTGGCTCAAGGAACGACCGTCATTCGCAATGCTGCTCGTGAGCCGGAAGTCGCGGACCTTGCACGCTTTCTGAATTCTGCGGGCGCGAATATCGAAGGGCAGGGGACTTCTGTTATTGAAATCAAGGGTGTCGAACAACTCGGTCCTGTGCATCACACAATTATTGCCGATCGTATCGAAGCCGCGACTCTGGCCATCGCAGCGGCCATCACCGGTGGCAGCATTCTGATAGAGAATGCTCCCACAGAACACATGCAGTCGGTTCTGGACATCCTGCGAGAAATCGGCGTCGTTTTGAAACAATCATCTGACGGACTTCACGTTTCGGCCGCAGGGCAACTGGCCCCCATAGTAGCCGATATCAATCCTTATCCAGGATTTCCCACTGATGTGCAGGCCCAACTGATGGCTCTGCTGACCCTTGTGCCAGGCGAGAGTCGCGTCACCGACAACGTGTTTCCCGAACGATTCATGCACGCGGCCGAATTGATTCGAATGGGCGCCGATATTGATGTGCGAGGAAAATCTGCCGTTATCCGAGGTGTGCCGGCTCTCTCTGCAGCGCCGGTGATGGCGTCGGACCTGCGAGCCAGTGCCGCGCTGGTATTGGCCGGGATCGCCGCCAAAGGCGTTACAGAGATTCGTCGCGTTTATCATCTCTATCGAGGCTACCAGCAGTTTGACCGCAAGCTAAACTCGCTGGGTGCCAGAATTCTGCGTGTCGATGATGGCCCCGATCAGGATTCTGTCCCAATCTCTGCGCCGCATTGGGATGTCAGAAACGTCAGAGAATCATGCGACTAAGGCATCGCGGAATGGACAGGTAAACTGTCGCTCAGAATCACCCTCACATCAGAATCATCTTCACACGACGCTTACCACTTCTGGCAAGCCAACAACATGAGCAATCTCAAAGTTCGAACCACCAGGTTCCGTTGAGTAGAGGACCACGCCCTTGTCAGGCGGCCCGACGAGAATCGCGACCAGGCTGCAGAGGCGGCTGGTCACGATACCAACTCAGCATTCCCTGCAACTTGGAAACCGTTTCACTCGGTCCCACCGACTTCAGAACTCGCCGAGTGACAGAGTCAGTAAAGCGGTTGATGAACGGACTAAGCCACGGAGTAAACTCAATACGCTGCCCTACCGGATCTTTTCGGAATCCCATACCGAGTTTGAACTGATCCAGCGAACCCAGATCTGACTGAATCGACTCGTATCCGTAACTGACCATGCGGACATCGGAATCCTTCAGTCGCGTGGACAGGAACTGAAAGAGCAATGCGTTATTCGGATAACATTCCAGATGCTGGCTCGACGATCGCACGATCAAGAGATTGGCGACATCGTCTATCATGAAGGAAATCAGATAGGCCGCGAGATCTCCCCCGATAAATGCGGCCCAGGCTTCAGCACCCTGTGTCAACGCCGCTTGTTGATAGTACCGTGACCAATAGTTCTGCAGATCCGACGGAACTTTTCTTCCCTGACGAATCAGAGTATCCGCGTTCAGGGACATCGCCAGTTTCTGCAGTTGCTGAAACTCAATTCTTTCCACATGACAGACTTCCAATCCACGTCGAACCTGCGTTCGCGTGCGGCTGCGCAGAAGCGGAAAGCCGTAGTCCTTCGCATCGCAGACGATTCGAAAACTTGGCACACCCTGATCGAGTGGGCAGCCAAATCTGGCAACCAGTC
>CAIJTV010000171.1:0-10576 GCA_903823635.1 uncultured Planctomycetaceae bacterium | reverse complement strand
GGAGTCACTCCGCCGACCAATCTGCAGGGACAGAGCCTCGTTCCGATGCTGAAGGATAATGCTCAGACCGGCCGCGGCTGGGCTTTGACTCAGGTGACTCGAGGCGGTGGTGGTGGACAGCAGAAGAACAAGAAGGCTGCAGAAGCTTCAGGCAAGTCGAACCCGGCTGCAAATGACGGGCGGTACTTCGGCTACAGTCTCCGCACAGAGCGTTGGCGTTATACGGAGTGGGATGGAGGTCAGAAGGGACGAGAACTCTACGATCACGACTCCGATCCCCGGGAGCTGACAAATCTGGCCGACCATGCAGACCACAGCAAAACTGTGGAACAGCTAGCAACGCTGATGCGCGAGGCGGTGAAGACGACGCTTCCTGCTTCGGGCGAGATTCCGGAAGTTCAGGCGGGATTGTGGGCTCCACTGCTGACGGAACCTTGAAAGAATCAACCGTTGATGTCGGAAACCCGCCATACGTTTTTGTGAGGATGCTCATACCATGACGTCGAGATGCAGTGTAACACCCAGGTAACAATCGGGCGTTGCGCTGACAGCCGCTGAGCCATCGAAAAGGTCGTGTGGGATGATGCTGAAGGATACAACAAACTTAAGAGCAGGTGATTTCGCGGAACTTCAGGGTGCGCGCGGCATCGACGGCACCCTGCATGGAGATTGTTCTGATGAGGCCGTTCAGCGGCTTTATGATCGACAACGCAAAGCTGCGCAAATGCTGAACTGTCTGACAATTCGGGAGCGGCAGGTGATGCAGCTTGTGACAAGCGGGCTGCCCAACAAAACAGTGGCCCATCAGTTGCAGCTCAGTGTGAAAACGGTGGAGAAGCATCGAGGACGGCTCATGAAAAAACTCCGCCTGCATAGCATGTGTGAGCTGTTCCGATTCTGGTTTGTGCTGACGTGGGACGAACTACTTCAGACGGAACGTCAGGGTCTCTGAGGACTGTCTCCAGGCATACCTGTGAGCCAAATGACGCCAGCCACGGGTGATAGTGTTCTTTCCGACTGTTGCCGGCGGCTAGCACCGATCGGCTCACTACGGTAACACTCAGGTTTACGTTCGGCTTATCGTTGGGAGAGCAGCGTTAGTTTGCTGGGCCAGCCGGACTGTTGCGAAGATAGGCAGCGGTGGGTTCGCATAGTGATTTTAACAGTGAGACTACTTCTCGGGCCACGCGCAGGTTCTGATTGAACAGAGCATGTTTTTGCTCGGCGGCCACAGCAGTTACTTGAAGCCCCGCGCGTTTTGCAGCGATGCGAATTCTTGCCAGCTCGAACCAATGACTGACAATGATGACTCTCTTGTCGGATTCGGCATCAGTCGCTGATGCCGCAACGTGAATTGCGGATTGGATATCTCCGCTCTCCGAATTCACATCGATCTTTTCCTCCGGCACTTTGGATTCTAAAGCGAGAGCTTTCATTGCCTGAGTTTCAGAGCTGCCAGCAAGCAGCAGTCGATCTCCGGATTTCTCGGTGATCAGACGACAGCCCGTGGCAACTCGGTCGATCAATTCCTCAGAGAGTTCCCCGTTTGCGGGGAGTTGGCCACCGATGACCAAAACCGTCGGCACGGATTCCGCCGGTTTCACATCGGGCAGGCCTCCGGATTGAACCGTTACAATTGCAAAGCAGAGAACGGTCAGGATCAAACTGACGAAGATTGCAATCCACGACGAATGTCCTCGAGCTGTATCAGAATTGCCTGCCAGAATTCCCACAGCCGATACGGCGAACAGCATCAGTATTCCCAGCGGCTGAACCATGGCCGTTGTACGATCAGGCTCGGAAGCAATTCGGGAGATTTGCCAGAGTTCTCGCCCGCAGAAACCTGAGAAGACCGCGACAAATAGGAAAGTGGCGAATTGGACAGGTCCCGGCAAAGCTGGACGCATCCCGAACATGAGCAGAGACGTCGAGGCCATTGCCAGCATCGTGATCCCCATTGGTTGAGACAGCGGACGGAGATCTGTCAGCCAATTTTCGACGGCACTGGTGGAATAAACGAAAACCTCCATCAGATTCAGACCCAGCAGAATCGCCAGTCCGAATCCGGCTCCGCGCGAAACGGCCAGCCAGCCGGGAGCCGGCAGGTTTGCAAATCGTTTCAGAGCAGGAACATCCGTCTTCACTTCGATCATCCTTGGGTTTTGGTTCGCCGTCAGCGGTCATCCTACCGCAAATCACGCTCGTTGACAGACTCAGGATCGGCTATTCTTTGGCACTGGTGGCGACGGAAAAAGTGTCGTCAGACGGGCAGAATTCTCCAACAGAAACCGGCTGGACCTCGTAAAACACGCAGGAAAGGCCTCGAAATGCTTAGAATGTCCGAGTCGGACGCAGAAGACCTGTCACTCGACGCAGCGGATTCGCCTGAAAATGGCGAAGCTCCGTCCGCGAGCGAAGTGCGCTTGGTCCATGCGGCTCGAAACGGGGATCATGACGCATTTGGGGAGCTTGTTCTGCGGTACGAACGCCGCGTGCTCAAGGTTGTGCGACGATTTGTGCTGGATCTTGAGCAGGCGACGGATTTAGTCCAGGAGTCGTTTCTTCGGGCCTTCGAGCGAATTGAACAGTTCGATCCAGCTCGGCGATTTGGTCCCTGGTTGTTCCGGCTGGCTGTGAACCTGACTTACGATCACCTGCGAAAGGTGCGACGTCGGGGGCGATGGTCCTTGTTTACGGACGTGGGGCAGGATCGCCCGTTGGACCCATCCATCGCTGATCCTCGCGGCGACATTGATCTGTCGCAGGAAGTGCAGATAGTGTTGGCCGAGATTCCTGAGGCTTATCGGACCGTGTTGATTTTGCGAGATCTGGAAGGCTTTTGCACATCGGAAGTCGCCGCGATTACGGATCGCAGTGAAGCCACGATTCGCTGGCGACTGGCGGAAGCTCGCAAGATGTTTAAGGAATCGTGGGAGCGGCGAGAACGGCGTTCGAGCCGGGAAAAGGCCGCATCGGATGAGTAATTAAAATTCTGTTCTGAGTGTTGATCGCTGAGTAGTCGCTGAATACGGGATGCCACTATGGAATGTTCTGACGCACGACATCTGATTCATCTGGACGTCGGGAATGACTTGCGGACGGAAGAAGAAACTCTGTTGGCCGGTCATATGGAACATTGCGGAGAATGCCGCGTGTATCACACCGAGACATCTCGAGCGATGAACGCCCTGTATGTTTTGCGAGATGACCCTGCGGCTCGACCTGAATCTGGTTCGGCAGCTCGATCTGTCTGGGCCAATGTGTCGCAGAAGATTCAACAGCGTCGGACAACCCCAGCGTTGGCTCGGCGATTCAACGTCCAGGTCGCAGCTCTAAGTGTGTGCTCGCTATCACTGGCCGTTGTGACCATTGTGCAGAGCTTGTCTGCGATGCGAGGTTCCTCGGAGCCGTCCGGCTACATGCTTTCTCAACCGGTATCCAATCTCAGTTCCCCGCAGCTTTATCAGCCGCACGGTCAGGGAATGCCCAACGAGCTCTACCGCCAGCAGCAATCGCAGCCGATTCCTGTGAAGAGCCCGCCGCAGTCGTTCTGAGGGCGTTTCTCCAGGGTTCCGATTTACGCAGGTCGATCTGTCTCAGATCGACAACCTCGGCCCGCGGTTTCAACCCCGCCGCATGCACTTCGCAGCCTATGGAACAGGGAACGGACCTGTTCTTTCTTTGCTGTCTTCCATGTGGCCGAGCACTTTTTTGGGCTCTAATCGGATCAAAAAGAGGCAGCTTGGCGATTTACTCGCTCGGACAAACATGCACAGCTTTCGCCTGAGGAAGGCGGCCGACACAATTGTCATGACGTCGTAGCGGTACCGCATGCATGGTATCTGAGCGTACCTCGGGGGTCCCAATGAGCTTCGATCTGAAAGAACTGAGAAGCCTCCCTATCGCAGAGAAACTGCGACTCGTGGAACTCTTATGGGACGATATCGGAGCTTCCGATGAACCCATCGTCCTGCATCCATGGCAAGCCACCGAAGTGGCCCGAAGGTCGTCAGAATTGAAGGCAGATCCGTCGATAGCCATTAGTCGCGAAGAACTTTGGCGACGCGTTGATGGCTAGCGAACTTCGGTTTCACCCGCTCGTTGCCATGGACCTGAAGGCCGCAGTTGGTTGGTACGACGAAATCTCACCAACGCTCGGTGATCGTTTTCGAGCTTCAGTGGAACAGCGTGTCGACTCCATTTCATTGTATCCAGAATCTTTTGGAATCGTGCTTATCGACGCTCGAGTGGCAAGAGTGTGAGGCTTCCCGTATCTGCTTCTGTTCGAGGTGAAGGCCGATGCAATCGAAGTTCTCGGCGTTTTTCATACCGCCTCAGATCCGTCGAAATGGAGATCGCGACTCCGCTGATGTGCAGGAGTGAGCGTACTGAACAGAGTGATTCTGGCGGAAGCTATTACAGACAATCGCCCTCCGCATCGATTGATAGCGGTCAATATACCAATGCAAAAGGCCTCCGAGATTAAACTCGGAGGCCTTTTGGTTTTGGCGGCTGAGCATGCCTTGAAACCACAGTTCGTGGGATCAAAGGCGGATACTCGTTATGCGTATTCGCGAGTCTTTTCGAGACCTGGCAGTGGGATTGGGTACTTGCCTTCGGCGTCGGCCATCAGTGGGGACTCGGATTCCAGAGTCAGCTTGTCGATGTCCGGTGCGAATTCATGTTCGCAGTTCATCATCTGCTCCAGAGTAATCTCCTGACCCGTATGAGCAGCCATGCGGCCCATCGAGGTCACAACGCTGGCCATGCAGCCGCGTTCGACTTCGTTGTACTTTTCATTGTTGCGGATGGCGGCAATCAAATGCTTCCATTCGTCAACGTAAGGATTGTTCTTTTCTGGCTGAGGAAACTCCCAAGCCAGATTCTTAGCGTCTTCGTTGTGCCCCTTGTAGATTCGAGCACGTGACGGCCAGTGTGATGCGGACGAGATAACTCCCAGCCCCTTGGTGCCGTGAGCGTAGCTGGCGAATTCCTGATGACAGCCGGGAATCGTACGGCCGTTGACGAACAATTTAGTGCCGTCGTCGAACGTATATTCCATCGAATAGTTGTCGAAGTTCTGATCGACATTGTCACCTCGATAATGACGTCCACCGTTGGCTTTGCAGCTCACCGGCCATGCGTTCTTCATCCAGCAGGACTCGTCGATGTTATGAATCAGGAAGTCGCTCACAGCGCCACCGCTGAGCCACAGGAAACCGTGGAAGCGGCTGATCTGATACAGCAGTTCGCTGACACCTTCCGGCTTTGGACCTGTGGCCGCTGTCCCGGTTGGACCTGCCATACGGTAGGCTCGCATCATGGTGATGTCGCCGATTTCACCGTTCTGAATACGATCGAACAATTCGCGGCGAGCTTCGCAGTGGCGGCACATCAGACCGACAGCAACCTTCAGATTCTTTTCGATCGCCTTGTCGTTCAGAGCCAGCATGCGTTTCGTGGTTGGGCCGTCGACAGTGACGGGCTTCTCCATGAATACGTTCAGGCCTTTCTCGATCGCGTAGGTGTAGTGGACCCAGCGAAAGGCGGGCGGAGTTGTCAGAATCACAACATCACCAGGCTTCAGAACATCCATGGCCTGCTTGTAAGCGTCGAAGCCGATGAAGCGTCGTTCTGGTGGCACGTCCAGCTTGCCGCTTTCGCCGTGTTCTTTGCTAAGGTTGCCGTGGCTGGCATCGAGATTCTTTTGGAATACGTCGGCCATGGCCACGATCTTGAGGGGCCCGTTATCGACGGACAGAGCATTGCCAGCCGCTCCGGTTCCGCGTCCACCGCAGCCAACCAGAGCGATGGAAATCGTGTCGTCCTGAGAAACGTACATGCCGGAGGCAACGTTGCTCAAAGTGGCTGTCACTGCGGCCGCCGTTGCAGATGTCTTGAGGAAGTCTCGTCGTGAGGCTCCGCTGGAAGGTGAGGTCATGAAATGCTCCGCGTTCATTAGGAGGTGGGAGTTCCGGCGGATTTGCGGAGGCAGATTCGTCGGAGGAAGTTGTTGGGAATCAGCAGGATTCAACCATGTCGCAATCCTGGCAGGCCACATATTATTGCCAGCATTGCACGCGAAAGAAAGCACGACGAGCCGCGAACCAACGACAGCCCACAATTTGAATGCGTGCACGCCTATCGAGACGCTAACCAGAGGCTACGGACGAGACGTGTGTGTCAAAAGTCTGATTTCATCGTGGGGCAGGTTTGTAACCTGCCTCTGAAGCATGTTCGGCAGGTTACAAACATACCCCCACGACTTTTGACGCACCTATCGCTGCAAAATCCGCGGCCTTGCCCGGGATTCAAACCACTGCCTGATCGATGTAATCGTAAAACACGTTGCGCTGGCGAGGAATGTAGCCGACGTTCTCGATGCAGCGACGGATGGTTTCGATGGTCAGATGGTGAACCGTTCCGGCCTGGGAGACGACGTTTTCTTCGATCATCAGACTACCCATGTCGTTTGCACCAAAGAGCAATGCGAGCTGGCCGACTTTTTCTCCCTGAGTGACCCAGGATGACTGAATGTTGGGCACATTGTCGAGATAGAGACGGCTGATCGCCTGAGTTTTTAGGTACTCAAAAGCACCGGCCGGAGGGATGTGAGCCATGTCGGTGTTTTCAGGCTGGAAGGTCCAGCAGATAAACGCCGTGAAACCACCGGTCTCGTCCTGCAACTGGCGGACTCTATCGAGATGTTCGATTCGCTCGGCCAAAGTTTCCACGTGGCCGAACATCATGGTCGCTGAAGACTTGCCGCCCAGTTCATGCCACACACGCATGACGTCGAGCCAGTCATCAGACAGGACCTTGCCGCGAGTAATCGCTGTGCGCACGCGGTCAACGAGAATCTCGCCGCCACCACCGGGAAGACTGCCGAGGCCGGCTTCCTTGAGTCGTTCCAGAACCGTTTTCAGAGGCAGCTTGCTGATCTTCGTGAAGTGATAAATCTCCGGGGGACTGAACCCGTGAATATTCACTTGTGGATAATGCTGGCGAAGAGTTCGCAGCATATCCTCGTACCATTCCAGCGGTAGCTTGGGATGCAGGCCGCCCTGTAACAGAATTTGATCGCCA
Source organism: uncultured Planctomycetaceae bacterium (assembly GCA_903823635.1). Classification (GTDB taxonomy): domain Bacteria; phylum Planctomycetota; class Planctomycetia; order Planctomycetales; family Planctomycetaceae; genus SXXK01. Next base: position 3,490 of record CAIJTV010000171.1, on the reverse strand, counting down.
CCCAGAGCAACGGTTTCCTCAATCTTCTTCAGCAGCACTTCCATAGGAAGCACATACACTTCCGGATGATTGGGTGGCCGATAGAACGCACAGAAATCGCAAACCGCAGTACACGCATTTGTGTAGTTGATATTGCGATCAATGTTGTAGGTACGAAACGGCTCGGGATGCATGCGCATCGTCACAGCGTTCGCCGCGGCACCGATTGCCGCCAGGTCGTTGGACTGCAGCAGCGCGAGGCCTTCTTCGGGAGTGAGTCGGTCACCAGCAACAGCTTTATCAAGCAGTGATGAGATCTCGATAGACGATGTCGACATTGGGTTTCACCAGATTATGCTGAGCGGCAAGCTCGCTGAACAGCTTCAGTCCGCTTCGCTCGGCTGAAGTCAAATGGTAGTGAAGATTCCGAGTGAGATAGGTGTGTGCAAGGGTCTCTGAGATGCCAAGTCGGGGTGCTTCTTCCCGAGCGATATCCGCCACGTTGGCAATCCCGAGATCACGAGCGTGAGACAACGCTTCGTCGACGCCTTCCGTGTTGACTTCGCGACGAGCCACCCACATCGCAAAGACGAACGGTAGACCGGTCCAGTCATACCAGAACTGTCCAAGGTCCATGACTTCCGTGAAAGACTCTTCCGGGCTGTGCATTGCACGATCGCCAATCAGCAGGACTGCATCTGCACTGCTGTCTGTCGTGGTCGATTCCATACGAAGCGGTTCGGTCTTCGGGATCACACCGTAACGTTCTGCCAGAATCACTTTCGTCAGCGCAGCGCTGGTCCGAGAACCTTCGTCGAGAGCCAGCGTCCGAATTTGTCCCGGGTGAACTCGGCAATAAAGTTTCACGCTCAACACTTCACCGCGAGCTGCCACGCAGGCGTCGGAAATCACTTCGTAACCTGGTCGGCGGAAATACTCAATCGACGGAATCAGAGCGACATCCAGCTGACCGTTCGACAACGCGTCGGCCAGGCGGCTGGGATAGTCGAGCACCAGATTGGCCGACGGCAGCAACCCCTCAAGTCCCTCGATAAGTGGACGCGAGTTCAGGTAGCTGACGGCTCCAATCTGCATTTGTGCCGCGAGAACGGAATTTTGTGTTTGATTAGTCATGATTCGAAACATGGAGATCACTGGCTTTCGTTCCCAACGGCAGCCGAATATCGCACAGTATATGACTCGTGCGGCATCGCTCAACTGCTGAACGGGAAAAGGTTTGGGACGCTCTCATTCTTCGGTCGACTTTTTCGGCTCTGGTGACACCGCCCGGGTGAATGTCGGCTGATCCTGATCTCCGGACTGATGAGATTGCTGCCTTCTTTCCGATCCAACCGGAATCCAGCGATGTCGTTAACGTCAAATGCGTTTGTTGGCTGACTTCTAAAGGGTTCACTATGCCGGGCAACTCAGAACTGAATATCGCACTTGTCGGTTGCGGCACTGTCGGAAGTGGTGTTGTGCGGATTGTGCAGACTTCCAGCGACCTGCTGACTCAGCGAACGGGCCGATCGATTCGGCTGCGTCGAATCGTCGTGCGAGATCCTGCGAAGAAGCGAGATGTGGATCTGAGCGGAATTCCGGTTTCTGATGACATCCAGACCGTGATTGCCGATCCTGAAATTCAGGTGGTGATTCATGTCGTAGGTGGCATCAATCCTGCGCGAGCCGATGTGACCAGATTGCTTGAAGCTGGTAAAGATGTGATCACCGCAAACAAAGCGCTGCTATATGCTCATGGCGCAGAGTTGTTCGGGCTGGCCCATAAGCTGGGACGCACGATCTGTTTTGAGGCGGCCGTAGCAGGTGGCATCCCGATCATCTCTGCAGTCACGACGGCCTTGACCGCGAACCGAATTGTTTCCATCGAAGCGATTTTGAACGGCACAAGTAACTTCATTCTGAGTCGGATGCTGGATCGTCGCCAGACTTATGAAGATGTTTTGACGGAAGCTCAGGCTCGAGGATACGCCGAAGCCGATCCCGCGATGGATGTTGATGGAACTGATGCCGCGCAGAAGCTGTCTATTCTGACTCAACTGGCTTATGGAACGGCCGTGCCGCTGGATGCGATCGTGCGTCAGGGAATTCAGCACATCGAATTGCTCGACCTGCTGGTGGCTGCTGAGCTGGGATATCGAGTGAAGCTGCTGGCGACATCGCGATTGGCGAAGGGCCGACTTGAGATCGCCGTTCAGCCGACGCTTGTCAAAGCGGATCGTCCGGCAGCTCTGACAAACGGAGCGGACAACATCGTCAGCATTGAAGGCGACGCCGTGGGTCTGATGCGATTCTCCGGAGCTGGTGCCGGGCAGATGCCAACAGCATCGGCGGTGATGGCGGATGTGATCGATTACGCCACAGGTCGAGCCGCGATTACCTTTCAATCATTGCAGCGATTGCAGTCCCGCGAATCCATTCCGCTGCAGCCTCAGGAAGAGCTCAGTCGCCGCTACTATTTGCGATTCACTGTCGCAGACCGCCCTCACGTGCTTGCGGACATCGCCGATATTCTGGGGCGCAACGAGATCAGCATCAGCAGTGTTCGCCAGGATGAGACGGCCGACGTGGATGATCTGTCCGGGGTGGCTCGCCTGGTGATTATGACTCATCGCACGACCGAAGGCCGACTGCGATCTGCTGATGCCGCGATCGCAAAGCTGCAGTCACTCCGCGGCAACAGAATCCGCATGCCTATCGCTGACTAAGGCGAGCGGCAGGGCGCCAGACCTCCGAGATTGTTCCCCTGCGATCCATCGTCTGTTGGCGCGTGTTGAATCGCATTTTCCACCACAGAGGTCACAGAGATCACGGAGCATAACTGCAGAGGACTACAGAGGTCTCGCTTTGGGTCGATCGCATAGCTGAAAGATTTCCCTGGTGCGGAGCCCTCTGAAATCGGCCATTTACCGGAATTCGTCCGTCAGAATCGCGTGCCTGTACCGGACGGAGTCAGCGGTCTACAATTCCGCCCCGCTGCTCCGCACAAGCACTTCTTTAACGAGGTTGTGGGTTGTGGCAAGTGCTTTCTCTTGTTGTCGTTCCCCGTGATTTTCTGCAAGGAATAGTTCGTTGAGTTCAGATCGTCAGGACAAAGATTTCTGTCTGGCTGAGCTGGCTCGTACCAGTGGAGAATGGCTGCGCGGAGACGGACCGGAGTCAGACATCGTCATCTCCAGTCGGGTTCGACTGGCTCGCAATGTGGCCGGGTTTCCATTCATCACGCGAGCCGCGGCCGACGTGCGTTTTCAGATTGTGCAGCAGGTCCAGGCGGCTCTGAAATCAGAAATCCTCGGTCGTCCGGTTCACCATGTGAACGTTGAGACCCTGACCTCGCTCGATAGCCAGTTGCTGATGGAACGTCAGTTAATCAGCCGCGAGCTGGCTCGTGGAGATGGTCCTCGCGCCGTGGCGATCAGTGAGGGCGAACGTCACAGTGTGATGATTAATGAAGAAGATCATCTGCGAATTCAGGTGCTGCACAGTGGCTTTG
>CAIJTV010000170.1:0-1802 GCA_903823635.1 uncultured Planctomycetaceae bacterium | reverse complement strand
TGCACAATCTGAGTATCTCTCAGCGCCGGAATATCGGACCATGACTGCTGCACTCGTTTCAGAAAGTCGCGATTCTCCGCAATGGATCCGCCTCGAACAGCGACCTCGATCGGTGTTGCCGAGCCGAAGCTCATCACTTCGCTGACAATGTCGGCCGGCTCAAACGAAAACCGCACGTCAGGAAATTTCTGAGCCAGTGTTTCACGCAATTGCACCTTCATCGCTTCTGTACTGACACCGCTGCCTGGCTTCAGAGCGATTCGCAGGATGGCTTCTTCCGGTCCGCGCGAAAACTGATACACCGCATTGATCGGGAATGAGGCTGGTACCGTCCCCACATATCCCAGCGTCAGACGAATCTTATCCTTTCCGACAATGTCTCCGACCGTATCCAGCACCTGCTTTGTAATGGCTTCTGTGGCATCAATATGAGTCCCGTCAGCCGCTCGAAGTCGCAGCCGGAACTCACCCGCATCAATGCTGGGGAAAACCTCAACACCGACCTGTCGCGATGACAGCCACAGCAACAAACCACACGCCCCGACATAAACCGGAACACTGATCCATCGCGTTGAAATGCTGAGCCTGACGATACTTCGATAGCCACGTACGAAAGCAGATTCTCGCTTCTCCGAAGCCTGTTCATTCGTGTGCTGATGCTTCAACAGCCAGACACAAACGATCGGAACAAACATGCTGGACAGGATGTACGAGCTGATCATCGAAAAGCCGACGGCGAGTGAAAGTGGTGCGAACAATTCGCGAGGAGCTCCCTCCATAAAGAACGTCGGAACGAATACGGCAAGAATACAAAGCATCGCCAGTAATCGAGGCACGGCGGTTTGCTGATTTCCGGCCAGCACCGCATGGCCGATGGATTTGGTACGGCCGAGCTGCGTGTGAATATTCTCAATCTCCACCGTCGCCTCATCGACCAGAATTCCAACGGCCAGGGCGAGTCCTCCAAGAGTCATCAGGTTAATCGTCTGCCCAGTCAGCCAGAGCCCCACAATCGCGGCGAGAATCGCCAGAGGAATATTCAACACGACGACCAAAGCACTCCGCCAGTCCCGAAGAAACAGCAGCACCATCAGGCCGGTCAGGACAGCACCAAGAATGCCTTCCGTGGCCAGGCTGCCGATTGCACGTGTGACATATGGGGACTGATCGAATTCAAAGGCCACCTGGATGTCGTCAGGTAACTCCTTCTGCATTTTCGGCAATGCGTTGCGAATCTCGCTGATCACATTCATCGTTGATGCATCGGCCCGTTTGGTCGCGAGGATGTAGACCGCACGCCGCCCGTTAACGAGCGCATAACCGGTCGACACGTCGGCTGAATCTTCGATAGTGCCGATGTCGCGCATGTAAACAGTCTGCTCACCGGTTTTGAGCGGAATCTGTCCCAGTTCGACGACGTTGCGAACCATGGCATTCGTGGGCACCGCTGGATAACGATCTCCCAGATGAATGTTGCCAGAGGGACTAATCGTATTGCCCGCCGTCAGCGACGAGATCACATCATCGGGCGACAATCCGTAAGCTCGCAGTCGATCCGGGTTCGCTCGAATCACGATCGTCCTTGCCGATCCACCAAACGGAGGCGGAGCGGACACACTTGGCAGTGACGAGAACATCGGTCGAACTTTGAACAGAGCCTGGTCCTGGATCTCTGAGATCGTCTTGGTTCCGCTGGACAGCACCAGATAACCAACGGGCACGCTGCCGGTATCAAATCGCATCACAAACGGAGGAACTGTTCCGGGCGGCATCATGGCACGTGAGCGATTCACGTAATTGAT
>CAIJTV010000169.1:0-3057 GCA_903823635.1 uncultured Planctomycetaceae bacterium | reverse complement strand
CTACCCTATTGGGGCACAAGGCAACGCTAGGACACGTTGATCATGTCTGTCGTCAAATGTCTCCGATATTCAACATCAACTTAACAAGTGCTGGAATGTCCTCCCTGGTGACGAGTTGTTTTCTGGTGGAAAACCCGAGTCAGCAAGTAGATGGCTCGGGAATTTACTGGGTTATTACCCGCCTGGGTGAATAAACTACACTGCTGTTTCGGAACGTCCTGGTGCCAGAGCCGGTGGTTGTGGCTGGAGATGTTCGTTAAAGCAGTCAGGCCGCATTTTGTTGCGGCGGTTGCAAGAACTCATGACTGCTTGAGGACAGCAAAAGACTGAAACTCTGCTTTTGTAGCTCCAGACGATCTGACTACAATTCACCGTGATTCTGCCCGTTTTCCAAGTGCCGCAACAAAGGTTGAATGAAATCTTTCGGGAGAGCCTGCTCCATGACCGTTGGTTATTTACGTCCGGATGTCGCTGATATGGTGCTGAGAGTATTGGATCGCTCGGTGCATCCGGAGTTATTTGAGACCTTGTGTCAGGTAACAATTTCTGTCGGACGCAATCAGGCCACTTTGCGGATCAGCAACTTCGGCCATGCCATCGAATTCAGGACTCCAGAGAAAGTTATCACGGAAGTCGCAACAAGCAAGTTCTCACCACTGCCGCTCCAGGGACGTATGGTGGACCGCCGATTAATCGGCTATCGAACGCACACCTTTGAATGTCCGGGCCTGAAGTATCACTGCAGCTATCAGTTGGATACGGTGCCTGCGGAGGTTTATCTGCAGGTTCATCGAGAGATGGAAGCGGATGCCCGCAAGGCGATTCTGACCGCGGCGTTGCCTGGCTCCAGTGTCAGTAGTCCTGATTGTCTAAGTTACCTGATGAGCGATCTTTTGCCGGGAGGCCTTGTAATCCACTCGTTCCATTCGTTTCCGGACAATGGGGCTGTGCTTCGCATCCAAACGCTCTTTGAAGTGCTTTAGATCGCGGCCCGAAGTCGCGAATTTCCTGCGAATATGGTCGAGAAGAACCTCGCGCACTTCGTACTGGACACAAGATCGTGTGTGATCGCAGACGATCTGTGAAGAGACTTGACCAGACAGCCGCTGCTTTGTTCACAACGAGCGTCTTGCCGTCGACAAACTATCGAACCGGTGGCTTTGGTCGCAGGGCCGTCGAGAAGATTTCTCCCGCAATAAGCTTGCCCGCAATAATGCCATCGTACGCATCAAAAGGCCAGTGGATGCCAAGATAAATCCGGCTCCATGCGTTCTCCATGATGGCTTCCTCAAGATTGCGATAGGTGCGAGTCACGACGGGTCGGATTTTACCGTCGCTGCCTCTGTTCACCCCGTTGTATTCATCCGAAGTAAACGAGAACTGAATTCCGGCAGTGCCGTAGAATCGGGCCGTCATATTGAATGCTGCAGTGCCAAATGAGGAATGGCCGGAGGAGTAAGCAGGAAACGGTGGTGTGAAGTCGACGCCATCGCCTGCTCCGTTTGTGGCTGGTGCTCCCAGCGGACGCCAGGCCGGATCGCCAATGGTGTAGATGTTTGTGTCATTGTTGCCCTGACGAATTCCGACGATTGGTCGCCAGAGTTCGTAATAGTACTTTGTGTACCAACACTGAATTCCTGCGTCTGCCATCGCGAGGTTCACCAGAGCGAAGAGGCGTGCATTCTGTTCTGTGGTGTTGCGTCGTTGGATCGCAATCGTCCGAACAACCTGATTATAAAGACGCGGAGGCGTTCCAAGGCCGGGTACTCCATCGTACGCCCAGAAGATTCCGGTGATGGTATCCTTGGGACTTCGCAGCGTCGGATACTGACCAGCAGCTCCTCCCCAGTTGAGCAGTGCCTGATACGCAACTGCGTATTCGAACGAATTCAATGCGGGAGGAGGCGGTGACAGATGTAAATGGATATTGGCAATCACAAACGGATCAACATAACCCCAGTGCGGTGTGTTAAATCCCTGATTGGGATGCAACGGATCCGGCCGATGATAACCCGGCAGTGTGCTGACGTTATAGGGAAGATTCAGGTTCGAGTTGTCGTTCCTGCGGTCGTTCAAAATCGCGAGGGCGACTTTCTTCCCTAAATCAATCCCTGTTGTGCGTGGCGCTCCCGCAGCAACACTGCTCATCGCGTTGGCGTAGGCTGTGCGGATCCTTGTCGCCTGCTGAGGATAGAGTGACAACAGCGTATCCTGTGCGGCCGCAGAGACCGCCGCTGTGGTGTTTGCTGCGTTATAGCCACTCAACTCTACAAGGTAGGGACTGTACTTGTGGTGGATCGAATTCCATGCATCGAACATCGCCACGGATGCGATCGCGAATGCACGTGATGTTCGAGTCGGGCCGCCCTGATCCGGAATCAACTGGCGACTGTCGCCGACATTCATATCAAGCATCACCTGATTCCAGACCAGGATAATGTCGGCGGATGCATTGTATGGCGGCAGCGATTGAGCAAAACCTCGATTCGGGGCGATCAGAACCACCGCGCAGCACAGAACCAGCAGCAAACGACAGAACATTTAGGTAAACTCCCGCGTAACAGTCCATCTCAATACTTCGTCCAGCCGTCCGAATCCCCCCGGCGCGTGGACGTTTTCAATCGTTCGGCATCGTGGGATGGTGTCGAGGGGCAACGCAAGGTTAAATCTATTGCGACCCTAACAGCACCACCTGGGATGTCTGACTGTGCTGAATGTTCTGGTTGTGTCGAATTTGATGATTCTGCAGGCTGCTGCGGCATGGTTTCCGGTGGCGTGCCCTTATTCGAGGCACGAGCGACAACTCTCCTTAGCGGCGCATCCACGAATGCTCCCTCAGACATGTTGAGTTCCACCAGCCGTTGGCAATCATGGATTTCCGCGAGCACTGCTGGAACGGAAACGGTCTGCGATCGTTCGACAGGTTTGCTCAGAAAATCAGACTTTTTGCGCCTGCTACCCCATATCGATGCAAAAAGACGGCCTGTCTCGAACACTACAATTGCCGCACAGTTTCTTGATTTGGGGATCGAATCTTGGAGCGCGTTCGGCCGTCTG
>CAIJTV010000168.1:0-2822 GCA_903823635.1 uncultured Planctomycetaceae bacterium | reverse complement strand
CCAAAGGAACGCAGGTGCCATGCACTTGACAAGGAAGTGGCGCCCAACACACAACGCAGGAACACAGGTGCCATGCACGTGACAGAAGCATATGAAAGGAGAAGCATGGCAAATCTGTTTCCCGGAAAAACGCGTTGTGCTCTCTGCGGAAAAGTCATCGAATCAGCCGAAACGACAGTAGGCTTTCCACCATTCATCCCAAATTGGCACAGCCTCTCTAGATATTCAGATGCGGCACTTCACACTGTTTGTTTCGAACAATAGGAGCTTCGAGCCGATTTCGAGAAGCTATACCGTGGCTATCAGTCGATCATGCAGTCTCGTCCGATGAACATCGAACTTGCCGCTGCAAATGAGTGGGGGGAGAGTGCGTTCGACTCGCTCTTCGCGGAGGGGAAGACTGCGGACTGAAAGAACACAGGTCCACCAAACACAGGACGAATACAGGTGCCATGTACGTTGGCACGAATGTATGGATTCGACGCTGTCTCAATGGCTTCACAGAAATCAATCGCACTGGCTGCCGCTAGAGGTGACTGCCGCCGACGTCTGGCGCGTGCGTGATGAAATGTTGCGGCTCTATTTTGGAATTGGATCATGAGAAGTCGAACCAGACAGACGGTATACAGTATTGGCCGGCAATACGACGACGATACTTTCGCCACAACGTATTTGGAGGCCTGCGAGGACGATTTTGCGATTTGCCCTCTTTGTCGACGCGCTAAGCGAATTCGCCCGGATACATCATGTCGGCTGATTTGGAAGACGTCAAAGCAAGGAAACAAAGTCGGGCGACTGGGGGATCTTACGTGGCATTCAAGTGATGACTGCACTCTGTTATCGGATCGTCTCAAGCAGGTCATGGAGCCGTATTTGCATGAGGTAACCGTTCGAGAGGTCTCTTACGAGAACACTTTTGAGATTCAGAATCAGAATTCCGGCAAACCCCTGTGGGAGGTCACCGATTTGCCAGTGGCCTCGGTGGATATCGAGGCCACTGGTGCCCGCCTGACAAAGCAGTGTTCTGAATGCGGACATAGAACTTATAACTTCAATGCGGAGATGTTGCTGACTGTGGATCGCAGTTCATGGCATGGATGGGACCTTTTTACGCTACGTGAGTTCCGGCTGTTTTTTGTCTCTGAACGAGTCCTTGCGTGTATCCAGCAAGTGAACGCGACCAACTACGAAATCTGGCGCGAGGCCGTCATCAGCGATGACTAATTAAAACGCTGTTCCATCTGAGCTCCTGTGCAAATCTGAAGCAGTTGCTATGCACTCGACCAGCTGCGGTCGACGCAGCAGTTGAAGGCGTCAAAATCACACTCGACGTCGGTGGGCTTGTACCGGGAGTCGGCATCGTTCCAGATGTGATAATCGCCATGATCTCCGCCGGACAAGGCAACGACTCCGAAGCTCTTTTCAGCCTCGCCTGTGCGGTTCCATTCTGGGGAGAAACTGTCAGACTCGAAGAACTCATTAGTGAGTATGGAAATGGGTACTAGGCTCGAGGTAATTGACTTCGTGAAAATTCCGGGGCGCGATGATCTCTTGGTTGTTGTAGACTTGTTAAGCGGTACTGAGGATCTGGAAGGACGCGAGTTCGTTCTTTTAAAGTCGAACGCAGTCTGGCGTGTTACGTCGATTGCAACCCATCCAGCTCCAGGCGATCACTCGGTAAGCACATCCAGAATTGCACTGGGGCTGGAGCCGCAGGGGGCTCCGACGATAGAGGTTGGGGATTTTCTGGAAGCAGTATGAATGAATATGCTCCAACCTCCATTGTCCGTCATCTTGCTATTTCCTCGCGTAATGCTGGGCGACTCGCAAGCCATCGTTCATTTACGTTCAGGGCTATCTTCTGTCGTGTTCGCCGACACAGTGATTCAAACACTCTTGTCCACATGTGGCGAAATTGGGCAAGTTGCATTCTCAAAACCGAATTCTGGGTGTGCAACATCTCGTGAAATTGCGTTACGCTTGGCACAGAACACTGTGATCGCGATACCGAGCAGTGGAGAATTTGAATTGTCACCCGGAACACTCGGATTCGAGTCCCGCTCCGGTCGGATTTGTCGGATTTCAGTTTCTTTCTCACCCGAGACTAAGTCGCTTGGCGAATTGCCGTCGTTTATTGACAACATTCGAGCGTTAAGCGAAGTCGATTCCGAAATTGATCTCGACGCCATCACGCAAGCTGCTTTGGGGATACGGTGCGGTGATACAAACTTGGTTTTGCCAGTTGTTATTCTCTCAACGGAAGGTGAAGTTGATGCCTTTGTAAGCTATGAGACATATGAAGGCGCATCGAATCCTCAGTTGTTTGTGGCTACGCATAACGAGCGTGTACCGCAGACTGGCAAAGTGTTTCAGAGGAGTGTTAAAGGATTGGTCTCAATTGGTACATTCGCAAGATGCTGAGAATCTGCTGATGGCTGACGTGGCAAAGCTGGGGGAGTTTACTCCGGACAGCACATCAACCGTGTTAGCACTTCCGGGATAGTGACGGCATTGATGCAGACAATTTCTGCGTAATTGGCTGCGACCAGAAGCGCTGACGGTCCATAGAGTCAGACGCAATAAGGGCCAGCCAATGTGGCGGCCAGCATGGCGGGAATTCGTGCCCGTCGAAGCACCGTTCGACAAGAATCTCCAACCGACATTTCAGGATTTGATAACGCTCCAACTCACTCCGGTGAAACCGACCGACGCGTCGAAGCACGATTGCGTTCACTGCTCCGGTCACATCGACGAATGGCACTTAGTTAACGTGCAAGTTGTTGAATCACAACAACATACGTCGACGCCGCTTTCTTGCGTAT
>CAIJTV010000167.1:0-6335 GCA_903823635.1 uncultured Planctomycetaceae bacterium | reverse complement strand
TCCCTGCCAGGTGGAATTCCGGGCGACGCATTCAACCGTTAACCCACAGTCGTCCGCGGCTCTGGCTGTCACACTGCTGATCGCAGCGATCTTCGTCGTCAACTCAGCCGGAAAAATCTCTGCCATCTTCAACAGTTGGGCAAACTGGCGCGCGATCGATGGACTGCTGAGTCCAACCCATTGCAACGTACCAGACTTCAGACGAGCAACGACGTCCGAAGAAAATGCAGCGACATCGCGGTTCTCGTAAACCACCAATTGCTCGAGATGAACTCCTGCATCCTGAAGCAACCGGGGAAGAACATCGCGTCCCCGACTGGCACGCACCCAAAGCACGGTCTGTCCCTGAGCACGTTCGGCGAGGGCTACACCAAGCGACTCTGCCCGAAATTCAGCGGGCACGAAGTCGGCTTGAATTCCAAATGACGCCAGCTTCAACGCTGTCGATGTTCCGATCGCAGCGATTCTGGCAGCATGCAATGCACGAGCATCCCGGCCGGATGCCTGAAGGTGGCGAAAGAACTCACTGACGCCATTAACGCTGGTAAAGACAAGCCACTGAAACTCATGCAGGCGTTCGAAGGTTTCCTGAATCGCAGGCACATCAGATTCCGTGACCGGACCGACTTCGATCATCGGCATAATGACTGGTTCGCCACCCAAACGCACAATCTGCGATGCGACATCATCAGCCTGTTCATCAGGACGAGTCACCCCGATGGAGACACCAAACAACGGCAACTGCTCATACCAGGACAACTGAGCCCGCTGCTTCACACATTCACCCACAACGATCAACGACGGAGGTTTTAGCTGTCGCTTTGATGCCTCGTGGGGAATCGTAGCCAACGTGCCTTCAACGACCTGTTGTGTTGCCAGCGATGCGTGACAAACCACCGCCGCAGCAGTCGTCTCCGGCATTCCGGCTGCGATCAACTGTCGACAGATTTCTGTCAGTCGATTCAATCCCATGTAGAACACAAGTGTTCCGGGAAATCTGGCCAATGCCTCGAAATCCAGTCGACTGGCATCACGAGTCGGATCTTCATGACCAGTGACGAACGCGACTGCCGATGAGATCTCTCGATGAGTAAACGAGAACCCGGCATACTCGCCGGCCCCGGTTGCAGCCGTCACGCCTGGAATCACTTCAAAAGGAATTCCCGCCGCCTGCAGCGCAGCGGCCTCTTCGCTGCCGCGCCCAAAAATATAAGGATCTCCGCCTTTGAGACGTACCACAACTTTTCCCGCACGAGCCTCGGCAATCAATCGCTCATTGATGTCCTGCTGAGAAACAATCGTAGTGCCATCGCGGCGAGTTCGCGCGGTTCGTTCGCAGATTCCGCGAGTTCGACGCAGCAGCAACGGATTCACCAGACCGTCGTACAACACCAGGTCGGCTTCTGCCAGACATTCTGCCGCGCGGAGCGTGATCAGCCCCGGATCTCCGGGGCCAGCTCCGGCAAGGTAAACTTTTCCAGTAACAGAAACGGATGGCATCGCTTGTTCGTTAGTCCTTGTTCAGATCTGTTCTTGATACTTTGGCGCAGTTCATTGAGCGTTATCGTGAATGCGAGATTACACGGGACGAGATGCTCGAAAGCAAGCGACGTCGATCTCGTGAGAGAGCGTAAGTTGCGATGCGGATGGCGGAAAAAAGAAATTCGGGGGCGAACCATATCAACACTCTTTGTGTCTTTGGTCGCTGGGTTTGCTTTATCGATGACAGCTTAGCACAATCGAGAGCAGTGTGACCTTTTCAACGGTTCATCACAAAGGATCAGAATCATGCGGACAGATTTGACAGACATTACGATGGTAATCGACCGTAGTGGATCCATGGAATCTATTCGCACGGATGCAGAAGGTGGCGTCAACACGTTTGTAGACTCGCAGAAATCGGAACCCGGCGAAGCTCTGCTGACACTTGTGCAGTTTGACACAGCCTACGAGTTCGTCCACAAGGGAGTGCCGATCGGAAGTGTTCCTCGCTTCAAACTGGTGCCGCGTGGTTCCACTGCGTTGCTCGATGCCGTTGGGCGTGCCATCAATGAAACCGGGGCTCGTCTGGCGGCGATGGAAGAAACTCGGCGGCCAGGTCTGGTCGTGTTTGTGATCGTGACCGACGGGGCAGAAAACTCCAGCAAGGAGTTCACTCGGGAAAAGATCCGTCAGATGATTGAACACCAGCAGTCCGTTTACAAATGGCAGTTCACTTTTCTGGCTGCGAATCAGGACGCTTTTGCAGAAGGCTCAACGCTCGGGATTGCTCAGGCCGGCATCGCAAACTTTACTGCGGCCAACGTCGGCGAAGCGTGGGGAGCAACAGCAAAGAAGATGTCCCGCATGCGAAAAGCCTTGATCGATGGTAACACTGTGGATAACAACTTCACCGAGGAAGAGCGGAAAGAAATGTTGTAGCCGACCAGGGAACCAGATACTACAGTCAGGATCGGAACTAACGCAGGTCAGCCCGATTTACTTCAGTAACTCTTCCTGAAGTTTCTGACGCTGAAGTTCTGAAATCGAGGCGATGATCTGATCGCCTTCATGCAGGCCGGATTCAATGAGAACCTTCCCCTCAGAGACTTCCCCCGGGGTCACCTGGCAAGGAAGGAAGTCTTCACCGGATTTCATCAGGACCACATTCACACTTCCACAACGTGCCACCGCTTCTTTTGGAACGCTGATCGCGCTGGTCCTGTCCAGCACCGTCACAATTCCTTCGGCTTCCATGCGAGGATGCAGGAACTCCTGTTGAGTCGCATCTGGTTTCAGGACCGCATTCAGGAAGTATTCCTTCAGATCCGGAGCAAACGAACTTCGCACGACGGGATACGGTGAAATTCGAGTGATCTCAGCACGCACATCTAATGTTTCAAAACCCACGGGGCGGATCGTGATTTCGTTTCCGACGGCCACTTTCGTAATCAGAGATTCATTCAGCGGCAGGCTGATCTTCAAATGATCCTGGTCCGGGATTTCGAAGACGGGCTGCGAGAAATAAATCGATTTTCCTTCTTCGATCGTCTTGATCCCGCGACTTCGCAGATTCCAGTTATTGCAATGCAGGACCTGACCGTCGCGAGGGGCTCGCAGGACACAGGCTTTGATACTGTCGGTCGCTGCTTTCGCATAACGCTCGTAAATCGCAAGTCGACGCTCGTCTGAAAGTTCAGCTAACGCGGCTCTGGAAAGAGCCAGTGAATTCGCCAGTTCCGTACGGATCACGTTTAATCGTGAGTTCGTTAGCTGGTGCTTCATCAGAACATCCTGCCGCGGGTGAGAATACTGCTCCAGAAGATTCTTCTGAGCCTCCAGTCTCCGCAGTTGTTCTGATTGAGTCGTGGCTTTGAGTGACTCCGCAGCAACCTCGGGACGGCTTGCGTATCCCAGCATCCACATGCGTTCCGCAAACTGCAGGTCATACTCAACGGCCCGCAATCGATCAGCGTTGATACCGATATCATCGTCGAGTTTTCCGACCGCATTGGGATGAGTCCCGTTTGTGTACTCGAACAAATCCATCTCTGCGTTCTGCCGCTGATGTTCGGCCTCTGCAAGTCGGCGTTCGTTGGCTGCTCGGACGATCTCTTCCTGCTGTCGCGATGCTTCCAGAGACGACTGAGCTTTAATCAGGGAGACTTCGCGGGCTCGCCGGAACTCTTCGATCTCGGACGAGTCGAGAACGCAGACGATATCACCTTTTCGAACCCATGTGCCTTCGGGAACAAGGCTCAGAATCTGAACGGTCCACTGACATTGCGAAATTGCGCGTTCGGTTCGAAGAGGTTCAAGAGAGCCTCCCGAGGTGATCTCGATCCTGAACGGAGCTTTTTCTACAGTCAGTAATTGGGGCGGCACAGTCTCAGGGATCAAGAACAGCGCACCGGCGACCATAGCGGTCAGCGACAAGCCTATGACCGTCCAGCGAAGCCAGACGCGAAACGTCGTCCAGAATGTTGAAGAGTCATTGGATCGAAATAGTGACGATTCAGCAGGGCTGTTCTTTGGGAAGCAGACAGACATGGGAACCTCGGCGGGGACAAACTTCAGGGAGCCTGAACTCTGACCAAAGCTGGGGTGGGGTAGGATTCTGAAGATTCGAAACCACGGAGGCTCGAAAATTCGGAAGGAAATACAGGAGGGAAATGAGGCGAGACCTGAACTCTAACACCTCCATCGGCTCCACCGCTCCAGGGAATTCTGCTAAATCCGTTGATTCCTCAATGTCTCGAAATCGCGGAAAAATATGGGAAAATAGACTTGAAATGGAGGCTTTTCGGGAGAGTTGGGCATTCCTGTTAACTGGTACATTCCAGCAATTCCTGCCACTCGGCTGCCGATGTAAGTGTCACCGGGGCCGTTGCCGCATCATTTTGGTAATTCAATGCCCTGCCAACCTGACTCGTGAAACGGTGGCGTGGTCGAAAGACTATTCTTTGGGCGACATAAGTTGTGGCCGGTCTTTCGCGGTGTACGTCATTCCGATCAATACGTGAATCGTGCACGCGACCAGAACAAGCGGCGAATGCGTTCCATGCCCGAACTGCAACTCGGACGTTGATGATCCGAAGCGACCATGCAGCCAAGGCCGACGATTTCTCCGGACTTAAACTGCGTTACACCAGTCCCCACTTATGTGACTCTGCCGACGATCTCATGGCCCGGAACGTACGGGTAAATTGTTGGCATCATGCTGTGCCATCTGTCGCGCGCCGTGTGTAAGGTCGGATTGGCAGATACCGCAGAACAGGATTTCGATGTTAACATCGCGTTCGGTCTCATCCCGACGCGAAATGGTGGTTCCGGCAAGAGCAGCAGTGGGACTTGAGGCAGCAAAGGCTTTGGCTGTTGGCATGCGAAATGATCCTTCAAAGGAAAATGTTGACCAGCTGCAGGAGACGGTCAGGCGAATGTCATTAAGCGATCTGAATTGCTGCCGGCATGTCCACCTATGTTCACTGTACTGATCAGCTTCTCTCAACCAGAGATAGCATTGACCGCACGTTCTTTATTCACGGCCAAAACCTGCCTCGGCCCCATTGGTTGCAGTATGAGCCTTGTGTTCATTCCTTTTTCGCGGCGGTCGAAGTGGGAGCGGCCAGCGTGTCATTTCCTGAGTGTTTTGGGGCTTTGCTGGAAGGTCAATCTGTGGGGAGGATTCAGGCAATCTGTTGGCAGAATACAACAATCGGCTAAATTTGTGATGATTTGCCGCTGGCAACAGCACGAGCAGGACTTGTGAGATTCAGGCCGTCCAAACCGGGACATCGAATCAGCGGATTCTGTTCGCTTACGAATTCACCAGATAAAAGTTAACCTGATCGGGAACTTTTTACGTTCTGATCCAGCCAACTCACTGAAATTGGATTCTTGCCTGAGTTCTTTGCAGGCCGTTTGCTTTAGTCTCATTGGTGTCGCGACATTCGTAGCTCACTGGCTTCCCGGCGGGGAAAGTCTAAGATGTTTGGCATGTGGAAGTACTTAGGGACTTTTGGACCGAACTGATCTCCTCGTGAAATCTGTGTCGTGAGTCTTTGTTCGTTCCGGGCGGTAGCTCGAGTTTGAGTCAAGGGCCTGTCCTGACTGGGGTTGGGCATTTCGTCAATGACGTTCGTTTATTTGCTGGCGGCATTTCTTCTGGTGTTGCTGAACGGATTCTTCGTTCTCGCGGAATTCGCTGCGGTGAAGATGCGACCATCGCGCGTCCGTGAACTGCAGAACGATGGAGTCAGCGGCGCGGCAGCCGCAAGGCACGTCCAGGATCATCTCGATGAGTACCTTTCCGTTTGCCAGGTCGGCATTACGTTTACCTCAATCGGCCTGGGGTTCGTTGCAGAGCCGGCTGTCGTTCGGCTGATTGAGCCTGTCATTATCTTCACCGGCCTTTTCTCAGAAAATGCCCGGCTGACTTTTCTGACATCACATGCGATTGCATTTGCCCTCAGTTATCTCCTCGTCAGCTACGCTCATATTCTGCTGGGAGAACTTATTCCGAAATCGATGGCGATTAGACGGACAGACAAATCGGCTTTGGTAACGTCTCCGCCATTGCGGGTCTTTCGGACGATGTTCATGGTTCCGCTGTGGGTTCTGAATGGATCCGCCAATTTTTTGCTGGGACTGATGGGGCTCGGGAAATCCAAAGCTCATGACAGCCACAGCGAAGACGAATTACGAATTCTGCTGAACCAGTCGCAATCATCAGGGCTGATGTCGTTTCGCCGACTATTGTTCCTGGAGAACGTATTTGACCTCGGTGAACTGCTTGTTCGTGATGCAATGCGTCCACGATCACAGGTCCGCTGCATGAGTACCGCCAGTTCGTGGGA
>CAIJTV010000166.1:0-3644 GCA_903823635.1 uncultured Planctomycetaceae bacterium | reverse complement strand
GGCATCGGGACTCAATTTAAGATGGTAAGATGTCGCAGGAGAATCCAAAGCGGACTTCTGAAACTGCTCGGCGACTCGCGGATTGAACTCCTTTACTGGTAGAAGACTAGAGAGAATCTCCGACTGAAATCCGTGAGGCATCGACTGTCGACCGGGAATAACCACCACCGTCAGACCATCGCGAGATACGGCTTTCTCAACCAGTTCCCACACGCCGGGCTCGACATTCTCCGCCAGCACATCACCGATGATCAACAGATCCGTTTTCGCCAACTCCAGTGCGAAGGCATCAAGCGGTGGCAGCTTGCTGGCAATGTAGGAATCGTCCAGCAGATTCAGATACGGCTGTCGAAAAAGTACGACACTGGAATCCACCTGCTTATCACGTTCCAGAAGATTCTTCAGATAACGAAACTCCCAGCGAGGATCGCCGTCCAACAGCATGACTCGCGCCTTGTTGTCGACGACATGCAGCGTAACATCGCGAGAATTATTGTCGTCACGCAGCTCACCATCTTTCAGATCAGCCACAATGCGATAGTCAAACCGACCTGTTTCCGTTGAGGGCACAGCAAACGTTGCCACGGCCGAGTCCGCTGAAGCAGCCAGCTTATTTTCTTCCAGAGTTTTTCCGTCCCGTTCCAGACGAACCGTCAGTTCTTCGCCTTCGAACCCAAACGTCGCCAGAGTCGCCTGAATCTGCGCCTTATCATTCAAAAAAATCGCTTCGGGTACATCGACAGAGGCAATGGACAGATCGCGCGGTGGAATGCGAGAGCCGATGGGAATTGCATAGACTGGCACACCCAGACTGGACAACAGCTGCGTCGCACTGGTGAGATCTCCCGGGACCGACTGTCGTCCATCCGTCAGCAACACGATGCCCCGAACCTCACCGGCGCCATCTTCGGCTGTGACCGCCTGCAGAACGTTCAGGACATCGGTATCCCCCGGCAGAAGTTCGATTCGTTCCGACTGCAGCAGAGAAGCCAGTTCCTCCGAGGTCGCTGCTTTTTGTTCGGTCGCAAACAGCCGCACATCGACACCGATCAAGCTCTGCAGCTTCTGCAGTAAATCGCGAGGCTGTGATTGCAGCAGCCTACGGACAAACTCCGTTCGCGGCATTTGAGCCAATTCTTCAAGCGTTGAATTCACCTGCCGCTTGCGAGCTTCAGCGGCTGATTGCTCGGCTGGCGTCTGTGGGGGCTGCGCATTCCCCAGCCAATTGGGTTCCTCACCAGCGTCGGCTGAGGCCACCCACTGTTGAATCAGCGAGTCTGTCTCCTGATTCCCCAGCATGCCCAGGGCCTGAGCCCAGCGAAGCTTTTCACCAAGCGGTGCATTGGTGTCATGAAGCTCCATGCTCTGCGATGCATCAATCGCAACAATAACACGGCCGCGCTGGGTCACATCCAATTGCGTCGTCAGAACAGGCTGCAGCAGAAGAGTCAGCATCACGGCCAATACTGCAATTCGCAGACTCAGCAGAACCCTGCCGACATTTCTGGACACGATGCGACGTTCCAGCCGCATCAGCCAGACGCTAAGAAGCAGCACAGCCACAACGCTGAGCATTGCAAACAGCACCCAGGCAGGCGACTTCGCACCAGAAAAAATGAGCCGCCAGTTCATAGAAAAATTCAGCCGCCCGAAGAAGAACGATCAGATGTCAGAGGGGGAGGATTCTCATAGCGGCCACGATTCTGCATCGAGCCACCTGACTTCACGTGTTGAGGACGTGCCAGACTGTAACAGTTCGCTCAGTCATCGTCTTGCTCGTAGTGAGTTTGCAGTCAATGGCGTACCCGCAAGCCCCTGAATCTCTCGCGAAACGGCGTCCGGAAAAAATCTTTCGGGCTCTTCACGTTGTCTTAAGGCAGGCCCTGCTAGCATTCATCCGTCGTCCATGAGGATCGTGAGAATCTCCTGCAAATGCCGTCCTGAAGAGTGTTCCATGCGAGTTCTAGTCGTCGAAGATGAACCAGATTTGCTCAGCACAATTGCCCAGGTATTGCGCGAAGATGGTTATGCTGTCGATGAAGCGGCTGATGGCCAGGAAGGACTTTTTAAGGCGACCAGTTGGGAGTATGACGCGATCGTGCTGGACCTGTTGATGCCTAAGCTCACGGGTTGGCAGGTTCTGGAAGCACTCAGGAAAACTCACAAGACTCCGGTGTTGATTTTGACAGCTCGCGATGGAGTCAACGATCGAGTCCGCGGGCTGGATGGTGGCGCTGACGATTATCTCAGCAAGCCGTTTCATCTGGTCGAACTGAAAGCTCGCCTGCGCGCGATCATTCGGCGATCCGTGGGGTTGGCGTCGTCTGAGATTCTGATTGGTGAGCTGGCCGTCGATACAAAGGCAAAAACAGTGCGTCGTGGTGACACGCAACTTCTGCTGACACCGCGCGAGTTTTCACTACTGGAACTTCTGGCGTTGCATCGCGGACAGGTGGTCTCGCGAACACAGATCTATGAGTCTCTGTTTGACGAGAACGAAGACAGCCTGTCCAATCTGGTCGATGTGCATGTGTCGAATCTCCGGCGCAAGCTGGGGAAGGACTTCATCACGACTCGGCGCGGCCAGGGGTACATTCTCCATGATTAAATCAATCCGCGGACGACTGCAGTGGTGGTACGGTGCGGTTTACGCACTGTCGATCCTGGCGTTTGGCTTGCTGGTCTACTGGCGTGCCGATCGCGATGCGCATGAACGTGCGACATTGCAGGCGGTGTCGACCGTGCAGTATCTTGACGTGAGTCTTCGCAATGTGCCGCCGCATTTGATTCGTCACGCTCCGCAGGATTCTGACTTCGGTCCGGGAGAGACGATTCGGGAGAATTTCACACTGGGGCCGTTGCCGCCGGAGTTTCAGTTCCGACCACCTCGAGGGCGCGATGGCGGTCCTGAGGGAGAACAAAGGCCAAGACCTGGACGCCCTGATTTTGCAGAGTACTCAGAAGACGATCCGGGCAGCAATCCTCCAACGCCGGATGAACACCGCCGACCACCTCGAGGACCGGGGAACGACTTTCGCCCGGAACGTCCAGACCGAGACCCCGATGGCCCACGTGGCAACGGCCCGAACGGCCCGCCGGACGGTCGCCGTTTTCCACCCGAAGAGGGTGATCGACTAAAAGCCGTTCGTCCACCGGCGACGAACGGAGGACCTCCGTCTGATGGCGACGATTCCCGAGTCGATCGGATGGAGTTCGTTGTCTGGCGAGGAGATGGCAGCGTTCTTACTCGCAGCGATGGTATGCCGCTCGATCAGGCTGCGTTGATGCCGAACATAGAACAGGGCAACCCTGCTCCTCAAGTCTCTATGAATCGAGGAGAAATCGAAGTCACCAAGCGCGGACCGCACGGATCTGTCATTCGAGTCATTCGTTCGTTCGATCGCGATCTGTCCAACTTGCATCGTTTTGGAATTCAGATTTCCGGGATGGCAGTTCTGACATTGGTCGTGGGAATCGTCGGAGGCTGGTGGATCTCAGGACGAATCGTGCGCCCGATTCAGATGATCTCCGAAACCGCCGCGCAGATTTCAGCGACCAGCCTGAACCGACGTATTGAGACGATGGCTCTTGACCAGGAGTTGATTCAACTGGGCACAGTGCTGAATGCAACATTCGGTCGGCTT
>CAIJTV010000165.1:0-6834 GCA_903823635.1 uncultured Planctomycetaceae bacterium | reverse complement strand
TGACATCAATCGAGATCTTTTCGTGCAGGTCCGTGCGGCGGAAGCGGCCGTTCGGAATCAGCGTCGTGCAGGTTAATCGGACCGCCGTCAGGTCAGTGTCGTCATCGTTTAGCTGCACGCGGTGCGATGACCTAATTGTTTAACGGCAAGCTGCAGGCGGCGGCTCTTGGGTGGGCAGAAGGCTCCCGCTGGGCGCTAAATGAGAAACATCAATTGGCTGAGGCAGTGCTGTCGTCTATTCTTCTATCCTCTTCGATCAACTTCGTTCGTTTCCTGCCGTTGCAGGATGCCGCTCATGCCACGACTGAATTTTACAGGCCGACGCAAGATCTCACGCAATCACGTGACGATCACCGTTTCCGGTATTGGCGGGATTGAATCGTTCACGGCTGAACTGCAACTGGATCGCTATGGATTTCCGCCGACGGCTGCAGTCATTGTGGAAGCCTACCGGCAGTTGGAACTTGTGCGATTTGATTTCGGGACCGTGGGCAATCTGACTCCGCCAGCCAACTGCCGACTTTCTGAATTCGGAACTCTGGCCGGTCTGCGATTTCGCGTCAAAGTCGTGTCCACGGCAGAACCTCGCGGACGGTTGCTGGCGGTGGCGGATCGCATCAATCCTCGCAATCAACAACAGCAGTCGTTGCCTCGAGTTCCCCTGCTGGCGGTCCGCGCGCAGGATTTGGGGCGGGAAGTTTGGCGGCTGGATTTTTCCGATGAGCCGATGCTGCTGGTGAATCCGCGAGTCGTCCCGAAGAAACATCTTGTCGAATCAATAGAGTTTCAAACTCTGGCCCTGCCGGAAATTCTCCGCAGTATTTTGAACCGCATCCTGCTGGTGGAGAAAGTCCGCAGCGCCGAAGAATATGATGACTGGACTTCTCGATGGCTGCGTTTTGCGGAATCCATGCCGGGGGTGGGCAAGATCCCGGAGACCGATAATCCTGCCGCTGATGTGGACTGGATCGATGCCGCGATCAGCTCTTTCTGCCGCTGGCGAAACGTTGATCAGCAATTCACCTCGTTCTGGTCAACAAAGAACGTCGCTGAAGAGAAATAACTCGCTGGGTTACTGCGTCAAAATGATGAGGTACTTCCGTGTGCCGGAAGAGCCAGGGTTTGCCACAGACTCTCTCGCGTTTTCAAGCCTTCGTTCCCCCGACATAAACAGACTGTTGATTTAGTCGTTTAACGGCAAGCCGCAGGCGTCGTTGCCCAATTTCGCCTCCGCCTGCGGCTCGCCGTTAAACGAAAATGCCCAATACACCCCTCAATCAACACCCGGCTAAAACCTGGTTGGGACCAGAAGCGAAATCCCGAAATCTCCTATGGCTTCGTCGCTCGAACAGCCGCCACAAATTCAGCAAGGCGACTGAGATGCTCACTGAAAAGTTCGCTCTGCAGAAACAGTTTGTCCTGTTCTTTGCCGTCCGAATTCGAGACCGCTTTGCCATTCTTGTCGGTGATCCAGCGGCCTGCAGAATCCTGTTGAACAAGGATTTCTTCCGCATCCTTCTTCAGCGATTTCAAACTGCGGCCGCTGAGTTTTGGCTGACTGCCTTCCTGCAAAACCTGGTACCGTTCTTCCAGCTTGTCAACTTTGGATCGAGATTTAAAACCATAATGAGTTGGCAAATTGGAATCATCATAAGTCAACTCGTAAGTGTCTTTGACAAAGTACAGCGGCGTGTTGGTGTTTAGCTCATAAAAGCGAGCGATCTGGCCATCCGGAAGCTGCGATCTTTTCAGCCACGCGATTGAACGAGGTATTGGTTCCAGAAAACGCTTCTCACCGGTCACTTCCGTCAGATACAGCAATGTCTCAATCGCGTCCTCAGACTCACGACCAGCGATCGCCGGCGGTTCAAATTTTCTAGCCCAGATGGGCTGCAATTGATGGTTGTACTGCTGAGCCCAGGCAGGTTGAGGTTCAGGAAGCTGAGCCAGAATCAGAAAGTCGCCAAACTTCAACATGGCCTGACGATAGCGTTCGTCACTGTAAACCTCGTAAGCCAGTTGAAGTGTCTTTGCCACAGTGCCCGCTAAACCATCATTCAGAGTTTCATAGTCCCAGTAGTTTTTGAAGCGACCTTCAGTTCTCCAGTCATAATTCGGGATCGAAGCCTTCACAACCGGCAGTTGTTCCACTGGTTTGTCCCAGCCCTGCGGAAAACCGCCATTGGAAAACTGAGCCTTCAGGAGTGCGTTCAGACCGAACTCCACTGCTTCATGAATCGCCGCGTCCTGAAACTTGAGTGCTCGATCGGTTTCGATCAGAAGTCGTAGTGCGGCCTGTGACTTATCATCGTCAAGAGTCGAATAGTTGCGCCCACTCTTCTTTCCTTTGCCGTGGCGATATCGCCCCGCGTTCTTACCGGACGAATCGAAGTCGACTCGATCAGTCCAGCATCCGGACTCCAATTGCCCATGCAGCAAAGCATTCGCACACTCGACGGCCGCATCCAGATGAATCTTGTCTCCGGTTGCTTCGTAAGCTCGAATAAACGCGATACCAACGGTCGGTGTTCCTGGCGGCTGGACCCAAACTTCCGTCGGTGTTGCTACTCCTTCACCACGTCGATGCTTCAGATCAACCGTCACGTCGTAGACATAGCCTCCGTGCACAGCAACATGAGTCTTCATGTAGTCCGTGGCTTTGTGCATGGCTGCTGTGGCCTGCTCCGCCAACGCCGCATGAGGCTGTTTTTCGTCCGCCAGCAAGGCTTGTAAGTTGACCAGCAATGCGAAGGAAAAGGCCAACTGGCAGCAGCCTCGAAGTCGTCGGTTCATGGCGTGAATTTCAGAAGGAAAGACGTTGTCGTGTTTGTCCGTGAGCGGCCGTATGGTCTCATGGAGTCTTGATAACGTCCAGGCAGGTCAAACGAACGACGAGAATTTCAAACGGCAAAAGCTGCCGGTGATAGGCTAAATCTCTCCGGCTGGCCGTTGTAATCGGATTACACCGTCGTGCAGTCTGCGAGCATCTTCCTGTGCGGAACGGGTCGCTTGGTTGGTCACCGTCGTAAATGCCGACAATTAGCAGGGTTCTCGACTTCTGAGAGAGTGCAGGAAAAACGGGCAAAGGGTCCCCATCACCTCTACAATCACGTCGTCGCGATTCATCCACGCGTGCGTCGAACAAGGAAACAGGGTTGAACTTATTCTGTGCGCGGCCACGATTGAGGTAATCATCTGTATGATCTATCCCGCCAACACTCGGCCTCAATTTATGCCGCCTCAGGAATAGTCCTGATTCTTTGCCAAGCTGCTCGGAGTTTTCAAAATTTCCAGTGACCACCACAACATGTCGCAGCCTGCACACCAGCGTCTGACGTCGGTGTCGTTTATCGCGTATCTCGCGATGACGTTTCTGACTGCCGTAAATGACAGCATGTTTCGCTGGCTGATTGTTCCTATCGGGAAGCAGCAGTTTCAACAGAACCTCGGCTGGAACAAAGAAGACGCAGAAGCGATCGTGCTGTCCCTGGGACTGGGATGCTTCATGCTGCCATTTGTTCTGTTTGCTCCGTGGGCTGGCTGGGCGGCCGACCGATTCAGCAAACGCTCCTCCATTATCTGGCTCAAGATTATTGAGATTGCCCTGATGGGATTCGGCGTGTGGGCCATTCATATCGCCAACGTCCCGTCGATGTTCTCAATTCTGTTTCTGATCGGTGCTCAGGCCGCCTTCATTGGCACGTCCAAGCTGGGCATCATTCCGGAATTGGTGAAGAAGTCTGACATCTCAGTGGCGAACGGGCTCTCCGGCGTTGCGACTCTGGTGGCCGTCATCGCGGGAACTATCGGCGGGTATGCTTTGGCTGAGCTGACTCAACTGGATCATAATCGCGGTTTGATTCTTTCAGCAGTGGCGCTGATTGGTTGTGCGGTACTGGGAACAGTTTCCGCGGTGCTGATGACAAAAGTCCCCGTCGCAAATCCGCTTGTTCGCTTCCAGTGGAATCTGGTGTCAGATTCCTGGCGTGACATCAAGCTGGTGATGAAGGATCGAGCAATCCTGCGTGTCACGTTGGGTATCGTTTTCTTCTGGTCGCTCGCGTCACTCGCGCAGATGAACATCGATGTGTTCGTCAATCAGGAGTTAGCAGACAACGTTGCTAAGGCGAATCCCGGTCCCTTCATGGGCATGCTTGTGATTGGTGTGGGCATCGGAAGTCTTCTGGCCGGCTGGTGGTCGAATGGGCGCGTCGAGCTGGGCATGGTTCCGTTTGGCGCGCTGCTGATGGGGCTGGCCTGCATCCTGCTCTACTTCACCAGTGATTCGCCAATCATGGCCGGCGCGATGCTGATGGTGATCGGACTCGGCGGAGGACTCTTCAATGTGCCTCTGATTGCCTATCTTCAGGAACGCAGTCCGCATGATAAGCTCGGAGCCATCCTCGCGGCCTGTCAGCAGATGACTGCGATCGGCATGCTGGGAGTCGCCGGCGTGTTTTGGCTGATGCAAACTCCGATGCACATGTCATCGCCTCAGATCTTTCTGATTTCCGGACTCGGGATTATTCCGATCGTCGTCTATGCGGTCTGGATTCTTCCGCAGGCCACGATTCGCTTCTTTGTGTGGCTCTTGAGTCGATCGGTTTATCGAGTTCGCACCTATGGTATCGAAAACATCCCCGAACAAGGCCCGGCGCTGCTGGTGGCGAACCATGTAACCTGGATCGATGGCGTGCTGATTCTGCTGGCCAGCTCACGCCCGATTCGCATGCTAGCCTATGCGGACTATCTTCAGGGGCCCGTGATTCGGAGGCTGTCGAAGCTGTTTGGGATCATTCCCATTCGCAGCGGCGACGGCCCTCGCGCGCTGATTCAGTCGCTGAATACGGCCACGGAAGCTCTGCGACAGGGGCAGTTGGTCTGCATTTTTGCCGAAGGCCGGATTTCTCGGATCGGGCAACTGCTGAAGTTCGAACGCGGGATGCTTAAAATTCTGAAGGATACGGACGCCCCGGTCGTTCCCGTTTGCCTTGATGAGTTGTGGGGAAGTATCTTCAGCTATGAAGGCGGCCGATTCCTGTGGAAGAAACCCAAGTACTGGCCTTATCCGGTTTCAATTTCCTTCGGTCGCGCAATCCCCCATGTCGACAACGTTGATGTCGTACGCACTGCCGTATTGGAACTCAGTGCTCAGTCGGTGTTACTGAGAAAGGAACGCAGCATGATCCCGGCCCGAAGATTTATTCGACAGTGTCGACTCGCATGGAACCGCAGCAAAGTCGCGGATTCCGCTGGCACACAACTGACGGGCGGGCATCTGCTGATCGGTGCTTTGCTGTTTCGGAAGCTGCTGGTTTCGAAAGTTCTCCGCAACGACACTCAGTATGTCGGCATACTTGTTCCACCATCGGTCGGAGGCGTGCTGGCCAACACGGGACTGACGTTGGCCAACAAGGTAACGGTCAATCTGAACTACACGCTGACCGAAGACCTTGTGAATTTCTGCATCCGTGAAGCGGGCATCAAACAGGTTCTTACCAGCCGCGCGTTTATGGAAAAACGCCCGATGAAGCTGGATGCGGAAGTCATCTTCCTTGAAGACCTCAAGAAGCAGATTACAGGCTTTGATCGAGCCGTCGCGTTTGCCGTCGCTAAGCTGATGCCGTCGGGGCTGCTGTCGAAAATGTACGGTTTGGATCGAGTCAAAGCTGATGACCCGATGACCGTAATCTTCACCTCAGGTTCGACCGGCGAACCCAAGGGAGTTGTCCTTTCTCAGCACAATATCGGATCCAATATTGATGCCGTGAATGAGCTGATGCGACTGACCAGCACGGACGTGTTGCTGGGTGTTCTGCCGTTCTTTCATTCGTTTGGCTTCACGGTGACGATGTGGCTGCCGCTGTGTGCAGATCCGGCAGCGGTTTACCACTTCAATCCGCTGGATGCGCGCGTTGTCGGATCGTTGACTGAAAAGTTCAAATGTACAATTCTTGCGGCAACTCCGACGTTCCTGCGTTCGTATTTGAAGCGCTGTACCGTTGAGGAAATGAAGTCAATGAATCTGGTCATCGTCGGCGCTGAAAAGATGCCGGATGATCTTCGCGATGCATTCAAAGAGAAATTCGGTTTCGAACCTACCGAAGGCTACGGTACGACTGAAATGTCTCCGGTGGCTTCGTTCAATATTCCGGACTCACGCTTACCAGCCGATGCCAAGAAGGACTCTGGAACTCGACATGGTACGGTTGGTCGAGTCATCCCGGGCAGTGCTGCGGCTGTGTTTAATGTGGACACGGGTGCCAAACTCAGCTCGAATCAGGAAGGCCTGCTGAAGATCAAAGGCCCGAACATCATGCTGGGCTATCTGAATCAGCCAAAGAAGACGGCTGAGTTGATCGTGGATGGCTGGTACAACAGCGGCGACATGGCCATGATCGACGACGATGGATTTATTCGCATTACAGGCCGCATGAGCCGCTTCTCCAAGATCGGTGGCGAAATGGTGCCTCATATTCTTGTCGAGCAGGAGATTGCAAAAATCCTGGAAGAAGACATGTCGGATGAACCAGAGATCGCCTGTGCGGTGACGGCAGTGCCGGATGAGAAGAAGGGCGAGCGACTGATCGTGCTCCACAAGCCAATGAAGAAACCCATTCGCGAAGTGCTGGATCGACTCCAGGCCGCAGGCTTGCCAAACCTGTTTATTCCATCCTCGGACAGCTTTATTCAGGTCGAACAGATTCCTTTGCTGGGAACCGGTAAACTGGACCTGCGCGGCATCAAGGACGTCGCTCTGGCGAAGTGTGGGAAGTAACCATCGACTTGGGCCCGTCGCGTATCGGGCGCCAGAATCTTCAACAGAATATGCAT
>CAIJTV010000164.1:0-2229 GCA_903823635.1 uncultured Planctomycetaceae bacterium | reverse complement strand
TCACGGATCGCATCACCGCGACGCGAGTCGATCTTGAGAAGACGCTTGGCTTCCAACTCCAGCCGTTCCGCATTCAGTCCAGTTCAAGTGTCCCTTCGGATCAGTTTCGCGTCCTGATTCACGGTGTTGAGGTTGGTCGGGGGACCATCATCCCCGGAAGAATCCTGGCGATTGTCCAGGAGAAAGCCGCCATGCCGCCGGGGGGTATTGCAACCATCGAGCCCGTCTACGGACTGCCTGCGGCCTGGATTGAAACCGATCAACATCAGCAGGCTGTCGACATGGGTTCCACAGTCGTTGATGCGATGAGCGTCATCGCAACAATGCTGGAATATCACGTCAAACGACATGCTAAAGAACTGCAGACCTACGAAGCTGTTTCGGTGGCTGTGGATGAATTGCGAGAATCCCATCCGATCACCTTAGCGAATCTGATTCCTCACCCGGTTTCGCTGCGAAGTTTGTTCGAAGTCCTGCGAGGACTTGTCGGGGAAGGTGTTGTGATCCGACATATTCTCCCGATCCTTGAATCTGTCGGCCGACATGTTGAACACTGCGAATCAATGCCGCTGCTAATCTCACGTGTACGCAGTGATATCCCGCTGATCATTTGTGGTCCGCATCTTGACGACAGCGGACGCCTGCCCGTGTTTGTCGTTGAAAACGAAGTGGCTCAGGAGGTGTTTCCTGATCAGCCAGAACTCCTGCCATCCGACTCAAGCCTCCTGACAATTTTTCTAGACGAGATCCGCAAGCTGAAAAAGCCGTTGGATTCGACTCGTCCACCGATCCTGGTGGTCCCACGCTCAAAACGCGAACGAATCTGGACCCATTGCCGCTCCACATTTGAAGATCTTGTGGTTCTCAGCCCCTCCGAAATCCCTTCCCATGTGCGACTGGAAGTGCTTGGAACCATCGGCACTGAGATCTTTGGCCATCTTCCCCCACAACTCGAAGAGTCTCCAGAAACGATGACTGAGTTGTGGCAGCGAAAACCTCGGTGATCGGGCGCGAAGTCCAGAAAAGGCATCGGAATCACGCGAATATCGAGGATTATTCTTTTTCCTGTGAGTTCCCTCGATCAACCAGGACTTACCACAATAGGAACCAATGTTCCTGTCACTGGTCAACCTGTTGAAAAGCCTGATGCGTCCTCCCGACACTCGTCATAGTCTCATCGTGCGACTCAAGGACTCGCGAAATGATCTCGCGTGGACAGAATTCGTCTGCGCTTATGAACCATTTCTGACGCGTCTTGTTGGTAAGCAGGGAACACCCGAACGACATGTGGCGGATGTCACTCAGCAACTGTTGATCGCGATCGCGAAGTCTGTCGACGGCTGGAAGTCGGACGGAAAGTCAGCCTCATTTCGACGATGGCTTGGTTGTGTGGCTCGGAACGTCGTCATCAAGTTCATGGTGAAAGAAAGAAAACAAATCACGGGTCAGGGAGGATCTGATTTTTTGACAGCCCTGGAAGCCACCGTCGACCCATCGATCGATGCGGAGTTAATTCGTCAGTACGAGCAGGAACTGACTCTATGGGCCGCCGAGCGAGTGCGTTTGGAGTTCCGTGAATCATCGTGGCGAGCATTCTGGGAAACAGAGGTCGTCGGCCGTTCCATCGCTGAGGTTGCGACAGAGCTCCGCGTGAGTGTTGGCAGT
Source organism: uncultured Planctomycetaceae bacterium (assembly GCA_903823635.1). Lineage (GTDB taxonomy): Bacteria > Planctomycetota > Planctomycetia > Planctomycetales > Planctomycetaceae > SXXK01. The sequence goes on along the minus strand of CAIJTV010000164.1, from coordinate 564 downwards.
GTCTACATGTCTCGCAGTCGGATCTTTGCTCGGATCCGCGTGGTGATTGAGGAGGTTTTGGATGAAGATTGAAAACAAACTTCCCGGCGAGCGGCAGGGTGTCAACCCTCCGAGTGCGATTAATCGCGGTGACGTTAAGTTTCACCACAGAGGTCACAGAGAGCACAGAGGCAAGTTTCAGAGAGAAAGCGAAGGCAATTGAACGCAGAGGATCGCAGAGTTTAATTGTGATTGAGTCTTCTCTGCCTGCTCTCAGCAAAAGACAATCTCTGTGACCTCTGTGGTCAAAAAAACCTGAACCCACATGAACTGCAACCCCACACTCCTTCAACAATCGCTCGACGACCGACTCACCGAGGCGGAAGAAGAATCGCTGTCCGCACATTTGTCGGAGTGCGAAGCCTGTCAGCGGGAACTGGAGAAACTCGCCGGTCGACCAGCCGCGTGGACTCGTGTGGGCGCGACTTTGAAGGCCGCGTGCGAATCAGGAGAAGCCGAACGGTCTGGCATTGGGTTTGTCCGAGTCGCTGAAGCAGACTCTGCCGCCGACTTTGCCGTCGAGTG
>CAIJTV010000163.1:0-2273 GCA_903823635.1 uncultured Planctomycetaceae bacterium | reverse complement strand
TCGCTCACCATCGACCTTGACCGGCACGATGGCGAGCCGGGTGATCTTGTGAACAATAACCTGCGACTGGCTCTGGACCAATACCGATACCTTGAAGACCGTGGGTTTCACCCGCTGCTGATCGACAGTAACGGCACGGGCGGTCTTCACCTGCGAGTGTTCTTCAATGCCTTGGTTCCTGCCGCCCAGATCAGGGCCTTCGGCCTTTGGCTGGTTCGTGAATGGGAAAAGTACGGCCTGCCCAAGCCACCTGAAGTCTTTCCCAAGCAGGACACCATCGGCGGCAAGTACGGAAACTTTGTTCGGCTCATTGGCCGACACCATCAGCGGCAGTTCCTTTCAAGAGTCTGGGACGGCAAAGGATGGAAGCACGGCGAAGACGCCATCCAGATCATCCTCAGCAGAGTTGGTGATTCGGTATCGTTGATTCCGAGCGAGGCATTGGAACTTCAACCTGGACCACGCCCCGCCACAATCTCCATTGCTGGCGTTTATTCACCGGATGATGCCGATGCCGAGGACCAATGGTGGAAGACGTATCAGGGTGATCTGCGAACGCTCGACATCTTGAGCTTGCTGGAGACAAAGGGCCTGTCCGTATCCGAAGTCAGCGACCGAAAGTACGAGGTCGAATGTCCCTGGGCCATCGAACATACGACCGGCGAAACCACGGCCAGCATTCTTCTCGCCGACGAAGATGGGGAAGCATTTCCTGTCTTCCACTGTTTCCACGACCATTGCAAGAATCGCAGATTGAAAGACGTGCTGTCCCTCTTCGGTGCTGATGCGGTGGATCGACATTGTTCAACGAAGTACGGACAAGTCGAGGCCGTCAACGTGATCTCTGGTGACGATCCCTATGAAGTTGCCCGTTTGTTCATGAAACGGAAATTCACCAAGGGAGATGACCGGACTCTGGTACACCATCAGGGAGAGTGGCTGGCCTGGGACGGTCAGCGTTTCATCAAGATCACCGAGGACGATCTCAAGGCAGCGGCATGGCCTTGGCTTGCCGATTGTTCGCAGTACAGCAAGGCCACAAAGAAGGAGCCGAGCAAGCTGGTTCCATTCAAGCCGACTCGTGGCTCAGTTATCTCATTGGTCGATGCGTTGAAGGCCGTGACGAACCTTCCCAGCCAAAACGAGTCGCCTTCATGGATCGGGGCTGCGCCGTGTAGACCGGAATCAATCATCGCCTTTGCCAACGGCCTGCTTGATCTGGATCACTATCTCAAGACCGGCGATACGGCACTTCTGTCGCATACCCCCCGATGGTTCTCCACCAATTGTCTGCCGCACCGATTCGACCCGGATGCAAAATGCCCGATGTGGCTCGACTTCTTGCATCAAGTCTTCGAGGGTGACGAAGAACGTGTCCGGGCCTTGGCGCAGTGGTTTGGTTACAACCTGACGCTGGACAACCGCCAGCAGAAGTTTGCCTTGCTCATCGGACCACCCAGGTCTGGTAAAGGGACGACCATGACAATCCTGACGCACATGCTCGGCAAGCAGAATGTCGCCAACCCGACTCTGACAACGCTGGGTAGTCGATTCGGTCTGGCCCCGTTAGTCGGCAAACAGGCTGCGGTGGTTCCCGATGCACACCTGGGCCGCAATTCTGATTCGATTGCCATTCTGGAGAAGCTGAAGTCCATTGTCGGTTGTGATGAACAAAATGTGGACCGCAAGAACAAGACGGAATTGGCGAACGTCAGAATCAATGCCCGCTTCACCATTGCCGTCAACGAACTGCCGAGATTGCCGGATGCTTCGGTGTCGCTCAAAGAGAAGATGGTGGTGATCCCCTACAACTTTTCAGTTGCAGGCAAGGAAGACTACAACTTGCCAGAAAGACTCGTGGCCGAAATTCCTGGCATCACGAATTGGGCGTTGAGTGGCCTGATGGACCTGCGGCGGTCAGGGAGATTGCTCCAGCCAAAGGCCGGTGTTGAGATCGTGACGGACTTTGTGAGGCTGTCATCGCCGTTGTCGGCATTTCTGGATGACTGCTGCGAACTTGGGCCAGAAAAAAGCCAAGCCAGCACCATTCTCTTTCAGGGATGGTCCAACTGGTGCCAACGCAATGGACACGAAATCGGCAGCGTCACTTCATTCGGGATAAAGCTGCGTGCAGCAGTCATCGGGCTGAGGAAGGGAAAGGCACGAAGCGGTGAGAAGACGTTCAACATTTATCACGGGCTGCGGCTGACCGATGAAGCAGCAGAACGAGCTAATAATGCGAGCCTCATCGAGTAATAACTGGTTTCGTCACC
>CAIJTV010000162.1:0-4140 GCA_903823635.1 uncultured Planctomycetaceae bacterium | reverse complement strand
GGGATCAATAATGGCCTGGGCGAGTTCCAGTCGGCCACTGCCATGTTCAAACGGCTTTCGATCTGGCCCACTGAGCAGCTTCAAAAACTGACGCGGAACATCTTCGCCTTTGTTTGCCGGGTTGCCACGTTTGAAGACCCGTGGATTCACCGGGAAATCTCGATCACGCATGGTGACAGCAAAGCGAGGTTGAGAAGCCGCGTTCAGAATCGCACGATCCATCTCGACCTGCAGCTTCCACAATTCATTGCAGGTTCCGGAATCAAAATCATACTCGGTGCTTACGATCGGTTCGTCCGGCACCGAACATGGTCGACCCGGGGCGTAAAGTACATCACGCAGTTGTTCATCGGCCGGATTACTAAATCCCTCGGGAAGCGGCTGACCGTTAGTCTTCGCGGCATTCAGTTCAGCCTGCCACTGAAGATCACACTGCTGAAAGATGGCTGCATAGCGTTGCACAACCTCGGTAAAGTTTCCGGGAGGCGAAGTGAAGGCTGCTGCGACACGAGGATTCAATCGACTCGCATCCAGTGCTTTCAAAGTATCCGTCTCTCTGGCTGCCTGCTGAGAAAAATCATCAAGCGGAATGCGTCGATACGCATGCCAGGCGGCGAAGACAGGGTCTCCTGATTTTTCGGTATCCCGCAGATAATCTCGCCAGCGATGAACGAACGACGGAAGTAAATCCGTCACTGCAAGAATCTGATCAAAGCCTTCTTCGGGATACTTACCCAGTTCCAGTTGAGCCTGCAGATAATCGCCGACGCGAGAACGCACACGAGCTTCTGTAGTGGCTCGACGTTCCTTGCGAGTCGACTCCATCGTAGCCAGACGTGCGGCATGTTCTTTGGCGAATGTTTCGTCAGCAGTTGCGATCGGAGGAAGCGCAACAAGTTCCTCGCGAGAACTGTCGAAAACACCGTACAGAGAATAATAATCGGCAGTCGGAATCGGATCGTATTTGTGATCATGACACCGCGCACATCCGACGGTCAATGACATTGTGCCGCGGCAAACAACGTCGATTCGGTCGTCGATGATGTCGCGACGTACTCCCTGAAATCTTCGGCCAATCGTCAGGAATCCCATCGCGGCCAGATCATTGTCGGTGCGATCCGGAACCTGATCGGCCGCAATCTGAAGCAGCAGGAATCGATCGTAGGGCATATCAGAATTCAGAGCGTTCACGACCCAGTCACGATAATTCCATGCATGAACCCAGAAGCGTTCTTCGCGACCGTAAACATAACCCTTGGTGTCAGAATACCGAGCGACATCCAGCCAGTGCCGAGCCCATTGTTCACCATGCGCAGGTGAAGCCAGAAGCCGGTCGATGAGTTTTTCGTAAGCCTGCGGATCCGCATCGGCGACAAACTGTTCAACGTCCTGTGCAGAGGGCGGTAATCCCGTTAACGCATAAGACGCACGTCGAATCAAAGTGCGACGATCGGTCTCGGGGGACATTTCGAGTCCTGCGGCATTCAGTCTGGCAAGCAAAAATGCGTCAACAGGTTTATGAGCTGACTTTGTGCTGTTCGCGACTTGTGGTGGCTCAAAATGTTGAACCGGCTGAAAGGCCCAATGAGTTTTTGCGAGATCCGCTTTCTCGGCCAGCATCGGTTTTGAATCTACCGGCCAGGGGGCTCCGAGTTCGATCCAGTGCGTCAGCAGCTTCTTATGGTCGTCGGCAAGCGGTGTTTCCGGCGGCATCTGCAAATCGCCATCGTAACGGATTGCCTGAATGAGCCGACTTGCAGCGGGATCACCGGGAATCATCGCGGCTCCGGAATCTCCACCCTTCAAGATGTTGTCGCGTGAATCCAGTCGCAGACCGCCGGACTGTTTTTCGACGTTATGACATTCGAGACATTTTTCGATCAGTAGTGGTCGAATCTGCGATTCAAAGAACTGCTCCGCATCATCCGCCTGGACGAACGTCGGCCAAGCGGATGCAAGGACGATTGCTGCTGCGAGCCTCGAGAATACTGAGAAGCCCGGCCAGCACTGATTCAGCAGACGATTGAGGAGACTCATAAAGTGCAGTCGTTGTGAGGAGAGATTCATCGTCAGCCGATCTGTTAAAATCGAACGGAGAAAAAACGGCTGGGGAGGGATCCGCATTGTCGTCTTCTGAGTTCGAGGTCTCAAGTGTCGTGTACTTGTTTGTGAACCGAATGGCGATAGCGGGGTGTTGATTCAATCCTAACCCGCTGCGTCAGCGAGGGATTGTTGATTAAAACTCGGCAACGTTTATCCCTCACTGACGTTTCGGGTTGTGAAAACCCATTCAATCAACGCCCCCCTAGCGGCGAGCCGTTCATGGGAGCGATCGTCGGTAGTCAATGTATGCAACCAGCAAATTGGGAAATACAGGTCAAGGCAGTGATGGGAAGAAATGGCGCGCGTTCAGCCATACCGCAAAAACATTCAGCAACATTGCGTGGTACAGTGGCAAACTTTTGTTAAGAACACTATTCCTTCATCCTCCCGCACCAAGGCGACAACGATTCCCGGTCGCCTTCGTCATTTCAAGCCTACCATTAGTTCTGTAAACTCACTGGAGTCGAGAATGAGTTCCCTGGTCTACGTCATTCCTGTTATCGGCCTTGTCGGGCTTGCGTTCAGTGCTTATCGCTACCAATGGGTGGCCAGTCAGGATCCCGGCAACGAAAAGATGCAGGCCATCGCTGACCGTATTCGCAAGGGAGCGATGGCTTTCCTGAAGGCTGAGTACACGGTGATGCTCGGCTTTATTCTGGTCGCCACCGCCCTGATGTTTTTGTCGGGCAGCTCGAAAGATTCACACCCCCTGGTGGCACTGTCATTCATCATGGGGGCACTGTTTTCCGGCCTGGCGGGCTTCTTTGGGATGCGAATCGCCACGTTGGCCAACGTGCGAACCGCCAACGCAGCACGGCGAGGACTCGCGCCGGCTCTGCTGATTGCCTTTGGTGGCGGATCGGTGATGGGCATGATTGTGGTGGGGCTGGGAGTTTTCGGTCTCGGCGGACTGTTTGTGGTCTATATGAAAGTTCTGGGCAGCGAAGGTGCGTCGTTAACACGCGTCATTAATGTGCTGACGGGATTCTCTTTTGGAGCTTCGTCGGTCGCGTTGTTTGCTCGCCTGGGCGGAGGCATCTATACCAAGGCCGCCGACGTCGGTGCTGACCTTGTCGGAAAAGTGGAAGCGGGAATTCCGGAAGATCACCCACTCACCCCTGCAACGATTGCTGACAATGTTGGTGACAACGTCGGTGACGTCGCAGGCATGGGAGCAGACCTTTTCGAAAGCTATGTGGGAGCAATCATCGGGGCGATGGTGCTTGGGGCAACGTTCGCATCACTGGATCAGTTTACATCCAAATCGGACGGGATGAACGCGGTTCTGTTGCCTCTGATGTTGAGTGCAGCCGGAGTTCTGGCCTCCGTCTTCGGCACATTCTTCGTCTCCGGCGGTGACAATGTTGATCCTCAAAAGGCATTGAACCGTGGCGAGTTGATTGCTGCGGCAGCGATGTTGGCTGCCAGCTACTTCATTATCACGATGATGCTGCCTGCGACCTGGACAGGTTCTGACGGTTTTGTTTATACGGAAATGGGAGTCTTCTGGGCTTCGCTGATTGGTCTTGGGGCTGGCATCCTGATCGGCTTCGTGACTGAGTACTATACTGGTTCTGGTCGTCGCCCGGTCCTTGATATCGTCGAACAGTCCGTCACCGGAGCCGCCACAAATGTGATTGCCGGTTTGGGTGTCGGGATGTTGTCGACGGCGATTCCGATGCTGTTGATCGCCTTCGCCATCCTGGGTGCTCACGAATTGGCGGGGCTGTACGGCATTGCAATCGCCGCCGTGGGAATGCTGTCCAATACCGGCATTCAGTTGGCCGTTGATGCGTACGGCCCAATCGCTGACAACGCCGGCGGGATTGCTCAGATGGCTGGTTTGCCGAAAGATGTTCGAGCACGTACGGATCAGCTCGATGCCGTGGGAAACACGACCGCCGCTATTGGAAAAGGCTTTGCAATTGGCTCGGCCGCTCTGACCGCACTGGCTCTGTTTAGTGCTTACATGACGACTGCTGGTCTGAAGTCGATCGACGTCGCACAGGCTCGAGTCATGTGCGGCCTGTTCATCGG
>CAIJTV010000161.1:0-2039 GCA_903823635.1 uncultured Planctomycetaceae bacterium | reverse complement strand
CCGCTGAACATCGGGCCCATCGTGTCGGGCAGAAGCTTGTCACCAAGTTCTTCCCAATGAACCAGGTCTTTGCTGACAGCATGGCCCCAATGCATATTCCCCCAACCCCAGCCGTAGGGATTGTGCTGAAAGAACAGGTGATATTCACCATTGTAGAAGACGCAGCCATTCGGGTCGTTGTTCCAGCCTCGTTGCGGCGAAAAGTGAAACTGTCCCCGTAGTGGCTCGCGATAAAGCGCATCGGCATCTTTGAGTTTGTCACTCGTTTCCATACTGCTCAGAGCCGTGGAACCGTCCGCAAGTTTGTCAACACGAAGCGTCAACGACTTACCCTGCCAGGCGGAGAGATCCATCGTTGCCCACCAGTCTGGATCCGCATCAGCCAGTTCAACATCGTTTCTTACGATGACCTGACCATCAACAAGAAGCGTCAACAGTCGCTTGGCAGCCCCATTTTTCACCGGGATGTGCAGGTAATGCGAAGTTGCGATGAGCGTGCGTTCCGCATCCTTCACCGAGCCTTTAGATTTCACATCTGTTTGTACGATATGATCGACGTTGATGTGTCCCCAGCCGCCCTGAGCATCGTCAAGGATTCGCAAGGTCCCCATTTTCCCGGCGAACTCGGTCACTTCCCAGGAATCAACTTCGAGAGCTTCGCTGCCGCCGGCCGCGTCGTTCGGACCGGTCGAAGTGCGAACGACCTTTCCATCAATCAACAACTGTAATGCGAGTTTTTCGGGACTCTTCCCGCCGCCGATCAGGAAGGAAATGAACTTCCGTTCGACACGAAACTCCGGGGACGTCAGTGAGCCGACTGAGTTATCGCCGTTGAAAAAGGAATTCACGAGCCCCTTGCCGCGAAAACCCTCGACCTGCATTTGCCCGGCCAGAGTTCCTTTGGCAGGACTTGGACCAAACGCTACTCCAGTCACAATCCACGAATCGTAGGTGTCTTTTTCGAAATCGGCGATGAGGATGTCATCGGCACCTGTTGCTGTGTTTAAGAGCGCCGAAATGAACGGCATAGCAACGAACAATGAAACGAGTGTTTTTCTCATGGCAGGTCTTTCCTTTTTGAACACTTCAAAGCCGACCGAAATCCAATCGGTGGGGGTGTCTGGTAGCTTTCAACGCTGAATAGCTCCCGAATGTGCGCAAACTGCTGCAGCGACAGAGCAGGCGTTCAACAGGTTGCTCTGGTGAGATTCCCCGCGCAGAACCCCGAGCAGGAACGCTGCGGTGAACGAGTCACCAGCTCCCACTGTATCGCACACCAGCGTTGGAATCCCGGGTTGCTCAACAACCTCATCGGGAGTCACCAACAGAGCGCCTTCAGCACCTCGCGTCATTACAACAAGATCGAGGTTCTGCTTGTCGATCAGCCGGCGCAGCAACGCGCCCGGTGGCGAATCTGCTGGGATTTCGAATGCGTCACAGACCGCTACCAATTCGTCATCGCTAAGTTTGAGAATGTTCGCGAGCCGCATCGAATCGCAGATCATGGCTTTGTCATAGAAGGGTGGGCGCAGGTTGATGTCGACGATTCGCGGTACACCGGCCTCCTGTGCTGCTCTCAGGTACCTGCGGATCGTGTTCCTGGACAATTCAGAGCGTTGACCCAGCGTCCCAAAATAGACAGCGTCTGCATCTGTGAGACGGCGTTCCACATCTCGGTTCCACTCGATCCGATCCCACGCGGATCCTTCATGAATCGTATAAGAAGCGTTGCCGTCCTGATCAAGGACAACGCCCACGGTACCCGTTCGGGAATTCGGAATGACTTGCAGTAGATTGATGTCAACGCCGAATCCACGCAGAATGCTGATTGCATTCTGACCGTAGTCGTCGTCGCCAACAGCACTGATGATCGCAACGTCAGCTCCCAGAAGCGCGGCGTGACCTGCAAAGTTGGCCGGTGCTCCTCCAAATCGAGCAGCATCCGGAAACAGATCCCAAAGCACTTCGCCCAGTGAAATGATGCATGGCGTTTTCATTCGTTGATACCCACATCCTGTTTGATCAATAGAGACAAAAGT
>CAIJTV010000160.1:0-1554 GCA_903823635.1 uncultured Planctomycetaceae bacterium | reverse complement strand
GGTTGAACAAAACTGTGCAGAAGCGAGCAGATACGCACATCGCCTGTTAAGTCTTCATCGATCTTCAACCTCTTCCTCCCAACTCGCTTCTCGGCACACAGTTTGCGGCCGGTAGTGGTTGACTTGGTTTGAACAACTGATTGAATAAAGGAGGTCATCGCATGCTTGGTATGAGGGTGCTGATCTTTGGATTACTTGCAACAAGGGTCATGATCGCGGTTGACTTGAACGCAACACAGTCCTTCGCTCAGGAACTTCGAGAGCCTCTACAACAGTCGGAAATCGCCCCTGTGCAGGATGCCGCTGGACTTACCAAACGTGGTGTCGAGGCTTTCAAAAAAGGCGATCACGTGAAAGCCTCGGAAGACTTTGAGGCGGCGATTCGGATAGATCCAAAGTTTGCTGAGGCATACGTACAGAGGGCCTCCCTTCGACTCGCAGAAGGGCGGCTGGATGAAGCTTTTGCCGACAGCAATCTGGCTGTAAAACTCGATCCAGAGAACGCCGACGGATACGAAATACGGGGAACGGTTCACTGGGAGCGGAACCAGTTGGACAATGCAATCAAAGATTATAGCGAAGCTATTCAACACGCACCAAGTAACTTGCGGCCATACCTGGGCCGGGCTCTTGCTTGGAATGCGATGGGAAAACCGGACAACGCAATAAACGACCTCGGCGAATGTATTCGCATTGCCCCCTTTGCAATTGCCTTCGACCTTCGGGCTTCGATCTGGCACAAAAAACATGAGAACGAAAAAGCGATCGCTGACTATTCAGAGGCCATTCGCCTCGATCCTGAATTCGCCATGGCCTATTTCGGCCGTGGTGATGTGTTGCTGTCAATGCACAAGCCAGAGGACGCAGTCAAGGACTATTCAGAATCGATTCGCCTGACCCCTGATTTTATTGACGCGTATCGGCAGAGAGCCGAATGCTACGCGGAGAAAGGCGAAGTCCAGAAAGCCATTGCTGACTGCGACGTCGTGATCAAACTGGACCCGATGGATGCGAGAGCGTTTCTGGCCCGTGGTGTCATGTGTGAAAAACTGAAGAATCACGATCAGGCGATCGAGGACTATTCCGAAGCAATCCGTCTGGATAAGAACTACACTCTGGCCTACATGAACCGCGGCGTGCTCTGGTATTGGAAGGGCGACTACGACAAGGCAGTGGCCGATTTCACTGAGGTGATTCGACGAGAACCTTCTGCTGTAACCTACGTTCATCGAGCAGGCTCCCTTTTTGAAAAGAAAGAATACCGGAAGGCGGTCGCGGATTATGAAAATGCGATTGAACTCAATGGCAGAGAATCTGCCTACTTCGGAGCGCGTGCGATCTGCTGGGACAAACTTGGAGAATTTAAAATAGCCATAGCGGATCATGATGAGGCTATCCGGCTCGCTCCCCTGGACGCGAACTTATACAGTGATCGAGGAAATACCTGGGGGCACTTAAGGAACTATGCTAAAGCCATGAAGGACCAGGAAACGGCAATTCGTCTTGATCCGCAACTCGCTCAGGCATGGCATTACCGTGGTGTTATCAAGGCCG
>CAIJTV010000159.1:0-6823 GCA_903823635.1 uncultured Planctomycetaceae bacterium | reverse complement strand
TGAAAGCGTGGTCCGCTCTGCTGCTGCCGATTTCACCTCGCCATCGATCGAAGCACGAAGCCGAACGCACACGACTGCTGACGATGGAGTTTCGCACCTTTCTGGACCTGATGATCCATGTGCCGCGCCAGATCATTCGACATGCTCGTAAGACCGTCTATCGCCTGTTGAACTGGACTGATCTGACGCCCGCGTTCTTTCGCTTGTGCGACAGTCTGCAGATTTAGCCCGGTGACGTCGAGCTGGAAACCGCTCGATACAAGAGCCGCAGACCCGGATGTCTTCGGCAAGCCGCTCCCAAACAGAAATCCAACAACAGAAGCAACGACCAATGCACAACAAACAACTCGATCCACGCGTCGCGCTAAACCGCGAATGACGCCCTACGCGCAGAGATGATTTCCTAAACCGCTAAGCGGCAGTTGAGACAGGGACGAAGTTATTGAGGCGTGATTCGGTGGGCGGATCAAGGTCGCATTTTTTTGCGAGCCCACGGAGCAGGCTTTCGCCTATTTGCCACCAACTTTTAACTTCGCCCTGAATACTGGTCAAATTGAATTCGGCGGGATGCAGCTTCAGTGATTCCGGAACGCTTACCAGAATTGTTTGACGCAGTTCCACAATTCGATCGAGGATTTGTGACGCTTCAAAGTGTCTTTAAGCGTTACCAGCTTCACACTTAAGCATTGCGTTGCTCCTTCGTCACGTCCTAACTGAACAAAACACTCCTATTGACGAAGGGATTTACATCGCGATGATTGGCGTCAAACGCGACTCCGATGCGCAATCGCCTTGGTGTGCCCCTAAGTTCAAAACGGATTTTTTTGCAAGGGAGCATAAGATGTCACTTGAACGTGATGTTCTGAGCATCAAAGAAGCGGCTCGATTTTTGCGCGTGCGTGTTAGTCGTGTTTCAGCGCTTTTGGCTACCAACCAAATTATCGGTAAGAATCTCGGTACTGCCTGTCGCCCGCTGTGGAGGATTCATCGTTCCGAGCTTGTGAGGTTTCTCACAGACTTCCGGCATCCGGACCCGCCGGAACCCAGACGCTCTACAAAACGCCTGCAATTCTTACCAAAACCGCCTTCTTTCATCTGAGGATTTATGGCAGCCATCGACGACAAAATACACGTGTCCAACGTTCTGTTCTGCTGTCGCAGGATCGTCATTCTGTCGAACTCCGCCTTGCTGCTCGACAATGCACGACTCGCTAATCGACTCGCTGAAGAGGTGTCCAATTTGAACCGTCATCTCGACCGCATGGAGAAAATGGATGTTTCCTCCGACCAAACTCGGCTGGACGTCGCAGTAAACATAGCGATAGCGATGGCTCAGTCCATTCTTGCTTTAAGTATTTCTGACGGCTCTGAGGTTATTTCTGTCAGTCTGTACGTTGCGGTCAAAGCGTAGTTGGTATAGAATAGATACTACGCATGATCTGGAAAATCAGGCATTGTGAGCGGACACTGGACACAGCATACATTGAAGACTCGGCAGCAATGCCGATAGTTGCCCGCTCGCAACGATTTCCGGAAATGCCCGCCAGACTCATACTCTGGCGGGTGTTTTCCGTTAATGGCCTCAAGGTTTGCGTGTCTGATACGGGCTGGCTCACGACCAGAGTTCAAAACAAACTGCTCAGCTAAAAAACCAGGCTCTGTGCAAACTCACAACCTGGACCGTCCCGAGGCTGCGGTCACTGTAACTTGAGACAGACACAACGGCTGAATCCGATCGTTCTCAAGGCAGGACGGGATAAAGCCGTGATGCGCGCCAAATCCGGATTATGGAATGATCTGTAATTGCACGAACTGCGTTTCTGTTGAGAGAATAAAGCGTAGTAGCTATTGTGTAGTTACGTTTGGCGGGGGGAAGAACATGAATAAGGAACAGATGGCAGGGAAGGACCTCGAGTCGGTCGTCAGCGATCGAATCAAGGAGTAGAAGAAGGAGCGTTTGGCTCATGTGACGCGCTGCGGGGTTCAGGCCATCCGCACGGGTGACAACTGGCAGGTGATCCGGTCACTGCCTGACTTCGAAGGGGTCCACGCCAACGGGAACCAATTCATCTTCGACTGCAAAGTCTGCAGTCAGTCAAGTTTCGGTCTGAGCGAGTACCGGGCCGAGACGAAGGGCAGCAAGGTCCGTCAGCTGCGGCATATGCTTGAGCGATCGCAGTTTGGAGTGACGTGCTTCTTCCTCATGCACTGGAACCAACGCCAGTTAAAGACGTTCAGTGAGGCTGCGGAAACATTCCTGTTCCCCATCGATGCGTCTCATGAATTCTGGGATGAGTTTGCTCAGGGCGAGATCAGGAAAATCACCAGAGAAGACTGCCGGGCGATCGGTGTTGAAGTTGAATGGAACGCGTTTGGTCAGGGCAGGGTGGAACGGCCCGACTTTCTCAAGGCGATCAATGAGCACCTGATCAAAACGTTGACAAACTGCTGAGGGAGTAGACGGGGATGGTTGAGAAATTATTGCGAGACTACCAAACCAAAGCGGTGGACTCGGTGTTTTCTGAATTCGATCGTGGAATCAAACGCACGATGCTGGTCAGTGCGACCGGGACCGGCAAAACGACGATGGCTGGGTATTGTGCCCAGCGTATCGATGCCGGCCGGAGAGTCCTCTGGCTCTGCCATCGTGAGGAATTGGCTTTCCAGGCACGGGATGCTCTGCGGGAGATCACTGGGCGTGAGGTTCACCTTGAGATGGGTGAGTACAAAGCCGCTCACAGAAACGCCCCGATTGTCGTGGCCATGGTCCAGAGTCTGACGGCCAGAAAATCTCAATACGGGCCGGACGCGTTCCAGTTTGGCTTCATTGATGAGTGTCATCACGCCATAAGCAAGACCTACATGTCCCTGATTCAGTATTTCAGCGGCATCAGGAATTGGCTGGGACTGACTGCCACGCCGAAGAGGGCAGATGGAGTCGCCATGGGAAAGGTGTTCGATTCGGTTGCCTATCGCTTCGAAATCGGGGCGGCTGTGGATCTGGGCTGGCTCGTGGCTCCCAAACAGCGCATGGCGACCTGCAGAGAGATCGACCTGAGAAAGGTGGACACTGTTGCCGGGGATCTCCACAAGGGCCAACTGAAGGCCCAGCTGATGCAACAGAGCGTGGTGGATCAGATTGCTCGCAAAACGATCGCTGTCGCGGACGGCCGCCAGACGATCGTGTTCTGCCAGACCGTGGATCAGTCTCATGCTCTGTCCCGTGTGTTCTCACTCCTCGGGGAACGCTCCGTGGCGATCGATGGCAAAACACCGACCATCATCCGTCGCGGCAGAGTTGCTGACTTCCGGGCTGGAAAAGCCCGATTCCTCTGCCAGGTGTCGATCTGCACTGAAGGTTTTGATGTCCCGGAGGCAGAAGTCACCGTGATGGCTCGGCCCACCAAAAGCCAGTCACTCTACACCCAATCGGTAGGCCGCATCCTTCGCCCAATCACGCCACCGCAAGGTCATGACGGTACGGCCCGCAGGCTCGAGATTGCCAACTCAGTCAAACCACACGCGACCGTGCTGGACTTCGTGGGCAACACAGGACGTCATCGACTGGTCAACACTGGGGATCTCCTCGGCGGAGAATACGATGACGAGGTGCGGGCGCTGGCCGTCCAGAAAGCACAGTCGGTGGATGGCGATGTGGATATGCACAAACTCCTCGAAGAATGCAAAGAGGCTGTCGCTAAGCGGCCAAAGGTACTCCGTGTTCAGGAAGATGAAACCACATCGCTTTACAAGCGGTTTGCGTTCCTGCTCTACAGATACACCGCTCACCCGTGTGATGCTCTCGGCATAGACAAGTCGCTGCCGGATCGCGTTGTCGAAAAAAATATGGCCTATGGTCAATCGTTGGCGGATGCTCTGCGTGAACTCCGTGGTCAGCGATTGTCGGAAAATGAGATCGGCCAGATGAGCAACCGTCAACAGGTGTTCGTGGCTCGGATCCTCGAAAGCCGGGAGGATGCCCAACTCTGCACCTATCCCCAGCTGAGAATTCTGCACCGACATGGTTACTCGGCAGACATGAACCGCAGGCAGGCCAGCCAGAAGATCGAGCAAACCAGACCTAGTGGAAACATGAGGCCGATTTTTGACGGGCCTAATGAAACGCTTTTGCGTTTGGTGTCGGGCATGGCCGCCCGAGCCCGCTGATTTCAGAAATTGCACCGTATTTCCTATTGTGCCACAACTACGAAAATGAAGGGACGTCACAGTGAATCTCAAAACGGAACTCGTGCAGGCCGATCAGCTGATCCCACACCCCAGACAGGATGAAATCTTTCCGGGCAGAGCGCCATCGCAGTCGCTGATCAACTCGATCAAAACCAATGGAATAATCGAACAAATCAGTATTGCGGCTGATGGAATGACCATCATCTCCGGACATCGCCGGGCAGCTGCAGCGCTGATTGCTGGCGTCACGTCTCTGAATGCCAGAGTCTATGAATACGCTCCCGATTCTGCGGAATGCACTCAGTTGTGGCTGGATGCCAATCTGGAGCATGAGGAGCTGAGTCTGGAACAGAAGGGGCGGCTCTTCATTCTCCGGGAAAGTGTTGAGGCGGAGCTCGCAAAGAAGCGAAGTGGGCAACGAAACGATCTGATTCGGAAGTCAGAAAAACATGAGAATGGAACCTGTGGTGCCAGTGGCACCACAGGTTCCACCGCTCATGACGTCGTGGCTGAGCCAACCCGCGCCGCAGCGATCGCGGCAGAGTCACTGGGAATATCACGCGACACAGCGAGCCGACTGAAAGAGGCGATCCTGGCAAAGGATGAAGCGGCTGCCGCTGGCGACGAAGAGTCGGTCAAAGCGATCGCCAAAGGTCTTTCCAAAAGCGCACGGGCTGGACAGAGAGCGGCACGGAAAACAAAACGTCCAGCCGCCAAATCGAAGAAGCCAGCCCCGAAGAAGACACAGGATGAATCAAAATCTGCAGTGCGGGCCAAACTGCGAGCCAAGGCGAAGACGGCACTCGGTGCGTTCGTTAAGGCTCTGGCACCTGAACTCCGGGCCTCGGCGGCGAGTCTGCTTGTGGCTGACTGCGGTGTCATGCTCTCGGAGTCAGGTGGAGATCCGAAAACAACTCCCCACACTCCAGAGGAACTCGTGAACGCCTTCAAGGAACTCTTGCTCGATCTGACGACCAAAGATTCCGCGAAAGCTGTGGAACTGGTTTTTCTCGAATGCTCGGGCAGGGTGGATATCGCCAAACTTCTGCCCACCATGATCGCTGGCAAGATTTTGAAGCCGACTGCCTACCTGGGACAACTCCCGGATTCCCACTCTGAGGCAACGGAGTTGGTCGAGACGGAGTTCAAGATCCGAACCAAACAACTCAAGGGCTTCGAACAGTGGGAACTCAACGGCCGGGCCGCCGCCAGTCGCAAGCTCGTGAAGGCCATTCGGAAACAGGTCAAAGACTTCGAGAATCACTGCGCGGTCGGGAGTGAAGAACAGCCGGCACTGATCGAACAGGCCTTCCCCGAGAAGCTCGACACCCCAGAGTTCCGGGCTGCCTGGAATGAATGGTGGGACCATCGCAAGAAGGCTAAGAAATCCATCACAGACGGGGTCCGGAACCGTCAGCTGAACATCCTCGGCAAAGGTGACGCGGATCAGGCCACGGCCATCGTCAGCAAGGCGACCGAAGCTGGCTGGAAAGGCATTCCCGACGAAATCTGGAACACCGAATGGTGCGGACGTCCGTGCGGGAGGCCAGCCACTGCTGCCACCGCCGCCGTTACGGAAACTGATGATGAAATTTCCCTCATGTTTCTGGATCTCCTTGAGACCATCAATCGGTACTACCTCAGAGATCTCCGAAACACTCACGATGTGATCCCCAGGATTAAAAATCCGGACGTTGCTGCTGCCGCTGAACGTATCGGTTTTGGTGTGCTATCACGGACCGATTCCGGGGATAAGATCCAGAGGCTTCGATTCAAAAAGATACTGCAGGAAGTTCGGGCTGAGCGAGGTGTGGCATGAGCAAGATGTCTGAAATCCATATGCCGCCACAGAATCTGGACGCGGAGATGTCATTTGTCGGCTCACTGATGCTGGGACCAAACTACCTGGACGAAGTATCGCTGGATCCGGACGACATTTACTCGATGCCGGCCCAGACGATCTACATGACGTTGCAGAAAATGTGGAGTACCGGGAATCGTGGCATTGATGCCGTTACGGTGGCTCAGGAACTGGTCAAAACAGGCAAGTTTGAATCCGTTGGTGGTGCTCAATATCTGGAGCGAATTCTCGAAACTGTCCCCCATGCCGCCCACGTCAATTACTACGCGGGCATCGTCCGGGAATGTGCTCGACGCCGAAGAATCATCAATGCCTGCACTGACGCGATGAAGTACGCCTACGAAGGCGGTGCTGCGACCTCGGCAGAAATCATCGAACAACTGGACCAAAGAATCCAGCAGTTAATCGATGGCACCAACGGCAAAGCGTTCGCGTCTATGGCAGAAGCCGTGGATGAACTGGAACACATGGAGAGGAACCCGTGCCATGGCATTTCCACCGGACTGCGGTCAGTCGACAACTACCTGAAGCATGGCGGATTTACGCCAGGCCAACTGGTCGTGGCGGCCGGACGTCCGGGCGGCGGCAAGAGTGTGCTGCTCGGCCAGATTGCGAAGTGTGCCGCGGAAAAGAACGCTCACGCCCTGATCGTCTCGCTGGAGATGGCTAAGTATGAACTGGCTGAGCGGTACACAGAAACTATCGACCGCACGATATTGCGAGGTCTGCCAATCCACTTCACAGAAACGGCATTTACGATCGATCGAATACGTC
>CAIJTV010000158.1:0-7024 GCA_903823635.1 uncultured Planctomycetaceae bacterium | reverse complement strand
TCGAATAAGCTGATCGAGCTCTTCTGCGGCGGCCTGCCACTCGCCGGCTCGGGCCTGAGCAATAATGGCCTGCAGCGCTGTCATAGCGGCTGGTGAAACCTGCTATTCTGCCTGCAGTCTTTTCAGGTTCTCCTCCACAGCATCGACAAGTTCCAGGCGTCGAGATGTTACAGCGGTGTAGAGAGCATCAGCCGTGCTGCTGACTTCCTCGGACCCCAGCGGCGGCGCGGAGCCACATCCAACGGCCGCAATCAGAATCAACAACGCGGACAACGTTTGCAACATTGCACGGCAAGAAGCAGACAGGCAATTAACAGACATCAGAATTCTCCCGTGACTTCACCACCGGCCCGAGTACATAACCCGGCCCAGGTGAAACCGTCCATGTACTGTGAGAAGAATCGCACTGAGCCATCGCCCAACAGACAATGGCAGCCACCAACATGATCCGACTCCAACTGATCCGGATGCTGAGCGGGATGATTGGGCTGATGAATTATCACCTGAGGATGATCATGCAGGTCCGGACCGCTGTGTCCCTGTACTAACGCTCCGCCGCTGTCGCAGTCGTTCGTCACAACTCCATTCTGCTTTTTGCAGGTGACAGAAAACGGCACAACACCAACCCATGTCTTGTCGCTGAGCCGTGATGTGTGTTCACCAATAAAAACAGTGTTGGACGACCCATCCGTGATGTCCGCCATTCGAACTCGACTGTTCCTGAAAAATGGCCCGTCAATAGTGGCGGAACCAGCCCCCGAAATAGGTTCCGGAACTGAAAAATCCGTCGACCACGCGGTCGGTCGAGCCCATGGTCCCTGCGTTCCCGCCATGGTCACGTAATGCGAATGCGCCAGCGTCAGGGCCGGAGAATAAGGCTGTGGATTCCCGGGCGACTCATTGTCGCCGGACGTATATCGCCGCAGCGCAAAACCGTCACTGCCTCCAACAGCGCTTGGACAGAGAAACGAGGTGACCTTCGATCGCAGCGCAACGGCTTGTTGCGGAGCCCATAGCGGAACCGTTGGATCAAATTGCTGATAGAGCGAAGACTGCTCAAGATAGGGCAGAATCATCACGCCCCAGCCCAACCCGGACGGTCCATTGCGATTGTCATCGGGGAAACTGACGCCAAACGCCGTTCCGCTGGCAACAGGACTGCCCAAATACGCCGGCGGGAAAACGCGGTGCGCATCGTGATAATTGTGCAGCGCAAGTCCGATCTGCTTCAGATGGTTGCGACATTGCGTCCGACGAGCGGACTCGCGAGCCTGCTGTACTGCCGGCAATAACAATGAAATCAGAATCGCAATAATGGCGATTACGACCAGAAGCTCGATCAGAGTAAAGCCACTGTGGGACGTCTTTTTCCGCCCCGCCACAGTCGAAGAAACAAACTCCATGAGGTTCTCCCGATTGGTGTCCATCACTGAGCGTTAAGTTCCACCAGGTCGTGAAACTGCAAAAACGCTCTCAGATCACCCGTGCACGGGAAGTATTGTAGCCAAGGCTACAATCATCAAGACAGAAAAACAGATTTTTCAAAAGCAGCCGAAGATTGGCGACGGAGGCGTTGTTGACACAGACGGTATTCTGAAGATGTGAGCAGCGGTTTCGGTGAAGGAAAAGCCGCAAACGTCAGCATCAGTGAACACCGACGCCTGCGGCTTGCCGTTAAACGACACAATCGCAGGCTGATGAACAACACTATCTCGTCAGTCGAACTTGACCTGAAACCCGGAGATCATCATCCCCGCATCTACGGTCAGTGTCTGACCTGTGACAATGCGGCTGCCAGTGATCAGACTGAGAATGCCGTCGGCAATATCTTCAGGCTGACATGTTCGGCCCAGAGGAAGGCTCTTTTTGTAGGCCTCGACCAGTGTGTCAAACCGATCGCCAAGCCCCGCATGAGTCCAGCGAGTTTCCACGAATCCCGGTGCGACGCCGTTAACTCGAATCAGGGGGGCAAAGGTGCGAGCCAGTGAGACAGTCAGGTTGTCCAGAGCGGCCTTGGTGCAGCAATAGGGAATCGAACTTCCCTGTCCCAACTGAGCGGCCACGCTGGAAACGTTGACAATCATCCCGCCGCCCGATGCCGTCATCGGTTCTCGTACTGCTCGGGCACAATGGAAGGCACCAACAACATTAACTTTCCAAAGTCGTTCCCAGGATTCATCGGTGGCGGCTTCGAGATTCTGAAAGGCAATGAAATCCGTCGTGCCCGCGCAGTTGACCAGAACATCAATGCGACCAAAGACTTCCATCGTCTTTGAGACCATAGCGCGACAGGCTGCGTCATCAGCAACATCAGCTTTCACAGCAATCGCCTGTGAGCCCAGAGCAATGATCTCCTGAACCGTCGATTCCGCATCGGTCTCAGAACGGGAGTAATTGACTACGACGCAATAACCGATTCGAGCCAGTGCCACCGAGGTGGCTCGACCCACTCCGGTTCCTCCACCAGTCACGATGGCCACTTTATTTGCAGACGACATTTCGTAATTCCTTTAAAGCACGATGCTGAGCAGAGACTGAACAATCAAACTCGGAACGCCTAAAGATGCCGCAACTGACGCTCCGGAAGATCAACCTCAGAGACATGACGAGCAGCCGGCGACGGCAGGTCAAACTTCCTTAAAAACGCAGGGCGATCACGGCGACCGGAGCGAGTGTAGTCGGCCCAGATCTCCAGTGCGACGCTTCGCTCTTCCAGCCCACGGGCGTTCGTGAGGTACTCGAACACACGCTCAAATAAACGACTGAGCGAAATCCCGTGTCGTCGCTGCTCTTTCTCATAGAGCCAGTCGCAAAAAACCTGAAACTCTGCGAAAGCCGAAGCTGAATCGTCGAGCATCATCCGTAACGTGGCCGAAAAATTTCCGCTGTTGCCGACAAGATCCCAATACCGCGCGAAACGTCTTAGTCCATTCACCTGTTCAAACGACAACAACCGATTCGATAGAATTTCATACGGTGCATTCCGGCTGTAAACCATCTGCCATTCAGCATCATGACGAATAATCGGCGTGCCACGCAATCGCTTGAGAATGCCAACCTGAATCTCCTGCGGATGCAGAGCATACAAGCGATCAAACCCGGCCGCAAAACTCTCCAGCGATTCACCCGGCAGACCAACGATCAGATCGGTGTGAATATGAACGCCAGTCTCGCTACGCAGGAATCGCAGATTCTCTTCCAGCTTTAAATTGTCCTGAGGTCGACTGATCAACTGGCTCACATCATCGCTGAAGGTCTGCACTCCGATTTCGAACTGCAAAGACCCGGCAGGAAATCGCTGAATAATCTCACGCAATGACTCCGGAAGTCGGTCGGGAATCAGCTCAAAATGCAGGAACAAACCGGGCGTCCATCGCTCCAGAAAGAACTCCAGGATCGCTCGACTGATCCGCAGATTCAGATTGAATGTTCGATCGACAAATTTGAATTGCTTCGCGCCTCGATCCATAAGCTTCTGCATCGACTCCAGAAACAGCGGCAGCGAAAACGCGCGGACGGGAATCTCGAGAGCCGACAGACAAAACTCACAGGTAAATGGACAGCCCCGCGACGCTTCAACGTAGAGAACTCGATGAGCAAGATCTTCCGCTGCGTAATGCTCATAAGGCAGATGAATCTGATCCAGTTGAGGCACAGGCGCATGCAGAATCTTAGGAATCGAACCGCGAGATTCGGCGTCTCCGGTCGACAGCAATCGTTCGCATAACAGCCTGAACTCCAGATCCGCTTCACCGGTGATGATGAAATCCGCGAGAGCCACAATTGGCTGTGTCTCCGTTTCGTAACTCACCTCCGGACCGCCCAGCACCACGACGACATCAGGAGCGACCTGTTTGAGATCAGCAATCAATCGCAGTGTCTGGTCGACATTCCAGATATAAACTCCAAAGCCCACGATCCGAGGAGCTTCGCTCAGAATCGCGGCCAGAACATCCTGAAGGTTATCGTTGATTGTGAACTCGCGGATGACTGAGTCAGCCTGCAGAACTCCGAGGTTAGCCTGCAGGTAGCGAAGCCCGAAGCTGGAGTGAATGTAACGGGCGTTGAGTGTTGTCAGAACGATGGAAGTCATGCAGAGACAGTCTTTTGACGACTACTTGTTAACCTGCTCGTCCGTGTCAACCAGCAGTTGGTACGATTCCTGCGATGACTCCAACTGACGAAGTTGATCGATCACACCTTCACGCTGCAGAATTCGTCCCAGGCGGGCGAGGATCTGAAGATGCGTGGCCGAATCCCGGGCAAGAACCAGAAAGAACATATCCGTCATCACCCACCGCGGAGCACCGAAGGGGATTCCGGAAAGAGTTCGGCCATAGGCTATTACGGACTGGCCCAGAGCATCCGGAAGAGGATTTCGTGGGTGCGGAATGGCGACGCCATTTTCGAAGCCCGTCGACATGACATCTTCACGTTCCTTCACGGCCTTCAGTACAGCCGCCGGGTCCCAGACATGCCACGTTCGGCCAGCCGCTTCAATCAGAGCCTGAAGAACCGCCGGACGTGTTCCGGCATCAAGCGGAACCTGACAGGTATCGGGATGCAGCAGCTCAGTTATCGCGTTGGGAGTTCGAAGTTCCGTATTCTGCTGAGACTGCTCAAACTGAGCCAGGCCCTCATCATCGAGACTCCGAATATCCTGCTCGAGCCAGTGAGTGATCTCGATCTCGTTAAATCGCCACTCACCCGCGATGCGTCGTCCTGGAATGACACCTCGATTCACAAGCTTCTCGACGAGACGTCGATCTCGTCCGAGCTTCTGAACCAGTTCATCCAAATTGTAGAAATCTCGAGACACGGGTTTTGGTCATCCGAGTGAAAATGTGGGGCGGGTCGATGCAGGATGGTACATCACGAGAGCCACCCGGTGTTATCTGCTCAAAACACTTCGGGACGCACTCTCAGAAACCAAATGCCAGAATAACGACGCAGGCCGCCCAAATCGCCCGTTTTTAATGGCCCAAGTTCCTCTTGGCCGGAAATCAGAATTCGGAGTACTATCCCGGGCTTTGTTGAATTGTGATTGGTCGCGAAGGCACTGGGACGTGCCCCGCTGCTCACTCAAAGGTTGATTCGAGGCGATTTCGAAATGGATTTCAATATTCGCCCTGTCGGCAAAGCCTGCGCGAAATCAGGTCGGACGTTCCGTCCGGGTGATACGTGCTGGTCTGTGTTGTTCGAAAAAGACGGACAACTGGTCAGACAGGATTTTAGCGCCGAAGTGTGGGCCGGTCCGCCGACAGGTGCCATTGGACACTGGCGATGCCAGGTTGCCGAATCTGCAGATGCCGGTCGCCCAAAGCTGGATGCGGACTCGCTGTTTGATTACTTCCTTCAATTAAGTGATTCTCCCAACATCGTCCAACAGCAATATCGCTATGTGCTGGCCCTGCTGCTGTTACGAAAACGACGATTGATCCTGGAGCAGGTCATCGACATTGATGATCGTCCTGTGATGCATCTGGTCGGCAGTGCCGGCGAAGGCCCATTTGACGTTCCTGAAGAGGAACTATCAGAGGATCAGATCGAAAGGCTTCAGCATCAACTGTTTGACTCTGGTCGTTCGATCGCTGCGTAGCGTAGATCTCTCTTATACTGTCAGGAACACCCGTTAATGCACCCTGTTCGAATCATCCTGCTGATTGCTCTGACAACCACTGGTTGTCAGTTGGGCGGGCGTCGACAGGAAGTTCGTATCGTTGACCCAGTGCTGCCGGAGTCAATAGGCCGGATCGAGCTGGTCGAATATCTGAACGGCAAAACCGCCGGACTTCAGAGCTGGCGTTGCATGAATACTCAGGTTGATGTCCGAAGCCCGGATATAGTGTTCCGTCAGAAACTGAAGGGGACATTGGCCTGTTCTGCTCCCGGACAATTTCGACTTGTCTGCGACAATACCATGGGCCATGCCGATTTCGGCTCCAATGAAAACATCTGTTGGGCTTATGTAAAGCCCGGCAGGTCGGTCGTCATGACATGGAAACATGAAGATTCAGCTTTGCTACAGCACTTGCCCGGCGGCTTACCGCGGCTGGAGCCTGAGTGGCTGATGACGGTGCTGGGTGTCGAACCACTCGATGCCGATCGATACGATCTGCAACATGCACCAATGGGCTCCAAAGAAGTCTGGCTGGTTGCCATTGAAGACGCTCCCGACGGCTCATCATTGCGACGAGTCATCAAAGTGGACACCGTACAGGGAGTAATTCGCCGTCATGCACTTTATGACAGCGATGCTCAGCCGCTTCTGATTGCAGATCTCAGCGACTACAAGTCCTGTGGTAAGCATGAGCTGCCCCATACTGTTCGCATCGACTTCCCCAAAACAGAAACTCAACTGACCCTGAAGTTCTCTGGCATCGAAACAGGTTATCAGATGGCGGAAGCGTTATGGCAGCCGCCTCTAAATGTGGAAGTCATGGACCTGGGAGACTACGTTCGTCTGCAAATGCAGCACGATCCGCAATTCGCTCCTCGCGGACGTTCTGGTTCTGCAGCAAACGTGGATCCTGGTGTTAAAACAGCATTCAATCCTGCCAATCATGGAGTTGCCAAAGGCAATGCGGATATCGACTCAGAGCCATCATTTGATGACGAACCTTCATTCGATACCGAGGCACCCAATCTGCACCTGACTGGAAACGAGAAATTTTATTCTCCCGACGGAGATGACTCTTTCAACGACCAGGCTGCAGGACAAAGTCAAACCAGCGAAGAAGATTGGGAGCGGGCTCTGGCAGAAGAGTCACTGGTTCCTGAGTTCGATGTTGTGGCACCGCCTTCGTCTTACCGTGGCAGGAAACGCTGGTTCCAGTTCTGGAAGAAGTAAAGAGCGGCCCATACTGACTTGTGCCGAACGCTGACCTTGTGGTCATCTCTGTGCAAACAATGACCACACGTCGCAGGAACAACCTTCGCGGATCGACAACAGCGTCGTTTCAACACAGTCCATTCAACGATGTGAGTGGCATGCTATTCCGGGTACACGGCTCGAACCGCGCGG
>CAIJTV010000157.1:0-1793 GCA_903823635.1 uncultured Planctomycetaceae bacterium | reverse complement strand
GCTTCCTGTTCGTTCAGCTGTTCTGAGTTTACACTGCAGCGCCACTACAATTCTACACACCGACTTCTCGCATCGCTCTTCTCCCGCGGACCGCAATGGCCATGATGGTTAAAAAACAGTCACCCCGGCGTTTCGGAATGCTGTCATTCTGTCTTGCAATGGCCGCGTTTTGCGGGCCATTGCACGTTTTCGATTCGCGAATCGCAACGGCAGCCGATCCGATCGCCCTCGGAACACGACGCGAACTATTCGTCGATCGATTTTTGATTGACCGTTTATCGAATGCCAACCTTCAGCTTCATGCACCGCATGACGAAGGGGCCGTGCTGCGTTTCGACGCTCGCTGGGAAGGCCCTCATGCAGGATACGTGACGATGATTCAGGACGGTCCAAAGCTGCGGATGTACTACCGAGGAATCTCTGAACTCGGACTCGATGGCAGCGAACACGAACGGACCTGCGTGGCCGAGTCCGAAGATGGAATTAACTGGACGAAGCCAGAACTCGGACTGTTCGAGTATGGCGGCACGTCAGCCAACAATATCGTGCTGGCCGATGCCGCTCCCGTGACACACAACCTCTGTCCCATGTTGGATGCTCGACCGGGAGTTCCCCCCGAAGAGCGATACAAGGCCGTGGGAGGAACCGGCAAAGAGCTGTTTGCGTACATCTCCGCAGACGGTTTAAAGTGGATGAAGATGCAGAAAGAACCCATTCTGTCCGGAAAGCAGATGCCGTTTCGATTCGACCATCTGTTCGATTCGCAGAACCTTGTCTTCTGGTCTGCTTCTGAAAACTGTTACGTGTGCTACTTTCGAGTTTGGGACGGACTTCGTCGAATTGCCCGCTCAACAAGCAACGATTTTCGAACATGGTCGCAGGCCGTGATGATGAAGCAGGTTCACGACGATGGAGTCGCAGTAACCGATGCACCGGCCGAGAATCTCTACACCAATCAAACCTCACCGTACCCTCGAGCACCACATATTTACCTCGCCATCGCCGCCAGGTTCTTTGAAGGTCGGCAGGTTTTGAATGAACAGCAGGCCGCGGCGTTGCAAGTGAATCCTGGATACTTCAAAGATACATCCGATGCTGTTTTGTTGTCATCGCGCGGCGGCCATGTTTACGATCGAACGTACCTTGAAGGATTTCTCCGCCCTGGGATTGGGCCGCAGAACTGGGTTTCACGCACCAATTATCCCGCACTAAATCTGGTGCAGACCGGACCGACGGAGTTATCTCTGTATGTCAGTCAGGACTACGCTCAGCCAACGTCCCATGTGCGACGTTATAGTCTGAGACTGGATGGATTTGCCTCGGTGCGTGCTGGTGTCAAAGAGGGTGAACTACTGACAAAACCGTTCACCTTTTCGGGCGACGCTCTGGAGGTCAACTTTTCCACGTCAGCTGGCGGAGGACTTCGCTTCGAACTTCAAAATCCTGATGGCACTACTTTGCCGGGTTTTGCACTGGCCGATTGTCAGGAACAGATTGGCAACGAACTCGATCGCGTCGTCACATGGAAGTCGGGCACCTCTTTGAAAGAGCTTGTCGGCAAACCCGTGCGAATGCGAGTTGTTCTGCGGGATGCAGATTTCTATTCGTTTCGCTTCCGTGAATCGGCCACTCCATAGAAAGTGGCAGATCCCGTTGCACATGGCCTTTGGCTACGGCTGCAGATCGCTTGGTGCGTCAATCAGCAGATTATCGCTAAACTGCACGTTCTCGCTGGCGGCTCCTCGTGTTTCCACGGCTTTGGGGACGCTGGAGAACGTGTTGCCGTTGATGTT
>CAIJTV010000156.1:0-2288 GCA_903823635.1 uncultured Planctomycetaceae bacterium | reverse complement strand
GATGTTGCACAATTGCGGCGATCTCTCAAACTTGTTTCGCACAGGGAATCTCTGTCGCACCGCTAACGGACGATCAACAGAGTGCCGTTCAGACGATCGAACAGTCCGAAGTCCTGTCGACGGTGTCGTTTCTGGCCTCGGACGAAATGGCCGGCCGCGACACACCGTCAACAGAACTCGATATCGCGGCCGCTTATGTCGCGGCCAGACTCAAAGGAGCCGGTCTGGAAGGCCCTGGGCCGGACGGCAGCTACTATCAAACGACCGAATTGACTCAGTATCTCCAGCCCAAAACGGAGGCGACCATCACACGAGATGGAATGCCTTTGGAATGCCGAGGAGTCCTTTTCGGCGGCGAGAAAGAGTCTGCGGTGACCGCGAAAATCTCCGACGGGAAAGACCTGAACGATGTCGCTGGCAGGATCGTTGTGATCGATGAATCCCCCTTGCCTCCTCAAGCAGTCGACAATCCCGGAATGCTGGTCGCCACCTGGTCTCGACGTGTCGCTCAATTGGCCAACAAAGGGGCAGCCGCTATTCTGGTGCGAGTTGCGGACGACAGCATCCTGCCGGAAGCCGCCGGTCGCCTTCGAGAAAAGCCGCTGACGTTTCCTGCTCAATTCCTGACAGCGTGTCCGGTGATCCTGATTGGTGCCAACTCAGACACAACAGGCGAGATTCACGTCGAAGCTCCCGCACGAGAAACCGTGGCCACCCCCGTCAGAAACGTGATCGGTATTCTGCGCGGCAGTGATCCGGAACTTGCCAAAGAGGCGATCATCATCTCGGCTCACCTGGACCACATCGGAAGACTGTCGGGTGATCGCGGTGGAGATACGATCAATAACGGAGCCGATGACAACGCCACCGGAGTCACTGCTGTCGTCACGCTGGCTGATGCTTACAGCTCGCTCAAACAACGCCCGAAACGGACGGTCATTTTTATGACGTTCTGGGGTGAGGAAAAAGGACTGCTCGGTTCAAAGTACTATGCGGAAAACCCACTCTGGCCGCTGGACAAGACCGTCGCCAACATCAACATGGAAATGATCGGTCGCCCGGAGGAAAACGCCGAAGGCAAAGCGTGGGGAACTGGCTGGACGCGATCAAACCTTGGCAATCAAATGGCCGCCGGCGCAGCTCGGGCCGATGTGGCGATTTTTTATCGCGAAGATGTCAGTGAGATGTTGTACACTCGCAGCGACAATTACGCGTTTGTTCAAAAGGGAGTGATCGCTCACAGCTTTTCCGCCGGATCTCTTCACAGCGATTATCATCAGCCGACGGATGAAGTCAGCCGTTTGAATCTCCCACATATGACTCGCATTATTCAGGGGCTTTTTGCAGGTTCACTGCCTATTACGGACGGCGAATTGACGCCATCGAAAACAAATCCATAGCCCTTCTGAACAGACCGACGGGTCAGCACCAGCTCAAAAATCAGCAACAGCAGAAAGAGACCCATCAGCAACGCCCACAGCTCCCAGGTGCTCTCTTCGCCATACATTCGTCGAGCAAGCTCGCTGAAAACCGGCACAAAGTGGATCCGGTCGTTTGTTGCCATTCGGTCTCTGTCCGCTGCGGTCAGTTCCGTCAGATCATCTTCGGAATGGTCATAATTCACCACAAAGGCGTCGCGTGGTGGAGTCGGCCATTCGGCAGGTCCGTCAACTCGGTAAACTCCCGGGACAAACGTTTCGTTGAAAACCGCCTCCGCTGCCGTCTCATCGCTGGCTCCGGGAAGTGTTGTTTTCGACCGGGACGGATTGGTGACCGTGAAGATTGCTGAGCGTTTTTCGCTGGAACTTCCGCTGACTGCATTGCTCTTAGCCTGGTTGCCGGCGATCGAGTTACTCTCTGGCAGAGTGAACCGAAGAACCTGAGGTTCCGCGAACCCGATATTGCGGTGGCTCCGTGATGACGCGACGTGAAAAACGGCTTCGTGCAGAAACGGCACGAAGTCAGAACGCGTTGGCAGATCCGTCCACGTTCGGTCGAGCGTCGATGTAAGCAACAGGATCGTGCCAGCCCCGTGCCGAGCCTGCAAAAGCAACGGGGCCCCGTTGCTTAGCTGGGCCACGGTAATAGGCAGATCAGATTCCAATGTCGCCGACGATGATTCCGGGGCGATCACGTCAGGTTCAACTGTTTTCGTCTGCACCCACGCGCCAAAGCCTGCCTTCAGAAAACTCCGTGATGGATCGGAGCGAAAACGATCCAGCCAGCCTGGTTGAATCGAAAGCGGTGCGAGCTGTAAAGGAACATCTGCCTCAGAGATCTCCTGTGTT
>CAIJTV010000155.1:0-7530 GCA_903823635.1 uncultured Planctomycetaceae bacterium | reverse complement strand
GGCCGATCAGTTTCAACGCGACGGATGGTCTCTGAAGAAACTGCATCGCCGAATTTGCCTGAGCCGGGCCTATCAACAATCATCACATCCTGCCGACACGGCTCGTGTCGCGAAAGCTCATCAACTGGATTCCGGCAATCGGCTCTTGTGGCGTCAACATGCTCGTCGCATTGATGCGGAATCTCTGCGAGACTCCGTGCTGGCGGTCAGCGGCAAGCTGAATACGACCATGTATGGCCCCGGCTATCGCGACTTTGAGTATCAAGAAGAGTACGCGCCGGTTTACAAGTACATCACCGCGGACAAGCCCGAACTCTGGCGACGCAGCGTGTACCGGTTTGTCGTTCGGACGACTCCGGATCAGTTTATGGCGACACTGGACTGCCCGAACGCGGCAAATCTGACGCCATCTCGAAATATCACGACGACGTCACTGCAGGCTCTGGCGCTGTTGAATAACGAGTTCATGCGACAGCAGTCTGTCCATCTGGCTGAGCGAATCCGCGTGGACGCCGGGGACGGTGCGACTGAACAGGTTCAGCGATTGTTTCAGATCGCTCTGGGACGTTCTCCATCCGCTTCCGAATCAGACGCAGCAACTCATCTGCTGAGCCAGCGAGATCTCGCAGTCGCCTGCCTTGCTCTCCTGAACTCCAACGAATTTGTCTACGTTGATTGAGCCCCATGCTGGTTCCATAACTCGGGCTTCGACTCTTCCACACCCGACTGAAGGGAAACCTCACAATGATTCGTCACTCGCTTCAAACACTCCTGTTGCTTTCTTGCTGGATGACAATAACCTCCGGCCACGTTTCGGTCGCAGCTAACAAGCCAGAATCATCCGACGCCATCAAGTTATGGCCAAACGGCGCTCCGGGATCGGAGAGTCGAAAGCAGGAGCCCGAGAAGGTTGACGAAGGGCCAGGGAAGTGCAACGTGTCCAATGTGCATGATCCCTCGATCACGCCATTTCTTCCGGCGCCCGACAAAGCCACGGGAACCGCTATCATTATTGCTCCGGGCGGCGGGCATCGAGTTCTTTGCCTCGGGCATGAAGGCGACAGCCTGGCAGAATGGTTCGCTGAGCAGGGCATCGCCGCCTTTGTCCTGCGTTATCGATTGGCTCGCGAAGAAGGTTCACCATACACCGTTGATGACCATGCCATGGCCGACACTCGCCGCGCTCTGCGACTGGTTCGTGCGAGGGCCGAAGAATGGAAGATTCGCCCTGATCGAATCGGCATTCTGGGCTTCTCTGCCGGAGGTGAACTGGCCGCGTTGAGTGCCATGCAATCCGATAATGGCAACCCGGATGCTGTCGACGCAATTGAAAGAGCAAGCTGTCGTCCGGATTTTCAGGTGCTGATTTATCCGGGTAGTTCGAGCCGCTTTACGGTTTCCACCGGTATGCCGCCAGCGTTTATTGCTCTGGGAGCAAAGGATCGAGACGACATCGCTCTGGGAATGGCGGACTTGTACCTCAAGTACAAAGCCGCCGGAGTTCCCGCTGAGCTTCATATCTATTCGAACGCTGGTCACGGCTTCGGATTCCGGCCAGACTCAAAAACAGCCGCCGGGTTGTGGCCTCAGCGGCTGACGGAGTGGCTGGTCGACAGCGATCTGCTGGAGAAGTAATTCAACGGCAGCGGCCGTTCGATTTCGCTCGTAGTGCTGGCTTACGCCAGCATTTCAGTGCGAGTCAGGGGCCTTTTACCGACTGAAGTCGGCACTACGAATTAAGGGACACTAGCCGAATCGACGGAAACTATTCGTCTAAAGGCTCAGGCTCAGGTGATCACTGTTGGTGTTTGCTAAACCACCAATCCTATGGTCGGTCATCGTAGACCGTCACGGATTCGGAAACGATCAGTGGCTTCTGCATTTCGTCGTACTTCAGAAACGCCTCTACAACCGCGTTCTTGACAGCCTGCTGTCCCTGCAGAGTCAGCTGGAATGTCATCTGTTCGTTCGGCCCGATCTCGAGCACTCGGTTGTACTTCACAACGTTGCCCGCCATCAGTTTTCCTGGAATCTGCCGCGTACCTGCCGCCAGAACTTTTAGTTCTGTTGGCACCTGAACGGACATTTCCACATTGCGAGCCACCGCTGTGCCGCGATTGTCGATCGTCACCGTAAATCCAAATCGTTCGCCAACCTGAACAGGTTCATCCTGACGACTGATATCAGCCGTGACATTGTGCAGATCTTCAACAATCACGATTGTGTTTTCGGTCAGCGGAGTTCTGAAGCCGGCGTTCTCGGTCACTTCAACGATCGTTTCCATCTGTCCGGCTTCTTCCGCAATCAGTTCGACTTCCAGCACCAACTGCTTGCCAGCTGCCAGCTTAGGAACCGACCACTGAATGCGGCGATTGTCCGGATTGTAAACGCCGCCACCGCTGGCAGAGACAAATCGCAGGCCCTGAGGCACCTCTTCAACAACCGTCGCATTAATCGCTTCGAACTTGGAATCGTTCGTCACGATGTTCTGATAAGTCGCAGAACGTCCGACATAGCGACGCTCCGGACCCAATCGTTCCAGTGTCAGCTGAGCTCCCACCACTTCGATTTCGGTCTTGGCTTTGGCCGCCGAGATCCCCGAAGAGGTCACTTCAGCGGAGACAAGAATCAAGTCGCCCGGCTCAGCCGCAATGACAGTCAGATCAACACTTTCTGAACCGCCAGCGGGCAGATTTTCAATCTCATACTCAAGGTCGCCACCTTCAGGATGTTTCAATCCCGGAGGCAGCACGCTCCGCAGAACGACGTTTGAAGCATCGCCTGATCCACGATTTCTGATCGAGTACGTCAGTTGAACTTCGTCACCGACTTTCACTTCGCTCGGTCCTGTCAGCTCCAGTTCCAGTTTTGGAGCGGTAATCACGGTGGCAGACTTAACCTGAGCTTTGAACTTTACGGTCGCGACACCATCAAGAGTTCCTTCGCCTGTTGGGCGAATACGAACGGTGATCTCTTTCTTTTCACCCGCCCGAAGTTCGCGGAAACTCCAGGTGAGCTGATCGGAAGCGCGGTTGTATTCGGCGACTGGCTTCGACTGCACGAACTCTGCGGCTCCACCAAGTTCATCATCCACAACCACGTCATAAGCCGATGATGCGCCTTCGTTCGTGACGAGGATTGTATAATCATGAGCGACGCCAACGGTCGCAGTGTTGGGAGCTTTCTTCTGAATGGTCAATTGAGGCCGCATCACCTCGGAAACGGTGCGGGTCGATTCCGGAGTATTCGATTCTCGATCACGTCCCGGACGAGTGACTCGATCCGGGAGATCATCGGCGGCTGGCAGCGGCTGTGAGTCATCTCGACGCGGAGTTGCCGGGTCTGGTTCAAAAGGCAACGGGCTGCCGGAATCATCCGGTTCAGATTCACGATCCCGCTCAGACCCACCCGTTGATGGCAGAGGAACATCCGCTGGGTCCAGAGGATCCAGTGCTGGCTCCGATGGCTCATCTGGCATAAACGGCAGCGTTTCTTCGTCTTCCATCGGAGTCCCCGACAGAGGTGCAGCCGGAGTATCTGTCGTTTCAGGATCCGCATCGAAAGGAGCTGGCTCGAAACTCGGTATCTCCTCATCAAGGCTCCGACTCGGAGTTCGAGGGTTCGATACTGGAGGGCTCGTCACATCCGGTACCGGATCAGGCAGAAACAGGGATGGCTCATCCGATGAAGCTGAAGTTCTTCGGACAGATTGGACTGGCTTCGGAGCGGAAGCCGTCTTTGGAACCTTTGTAGCAGTCGAAGCGGCGTCTGATGCAAACGTCGTTGGTGGAACATCAGCGTCGATTGTCGGTGTCGGCTGCAAATCAACCGTAGCCACGGGAGCAGCATTTGAAGCAGACAAAGTGTTGCCAGTGCCAGTTGCAGCAGTCGGTTTCACGGGGGTTGTCGTTGATGCTGTCGGAGATGAGGCTGCCTTTTGCTCCTTCTTTCCTCCATTAGGAAAGAACATCATCGTCTTCTTGTCCGAAGACTTGTTGTCTTTTGCTGCAGTACCTGCCGCAATTGGTGCAGCTGCGTTTGTTGCAGCGATTTCATTAGGAAAGGGGATCACTGGCGCATCATCATTTGCCGCCGGAAGTTCCATCACGGGGACCGAGTCACCTGCAGCAATTGTTGACCCAGCCGCCGAAGCTCCATCAGGATGAAAGCTGGCGGCCTTCACGGAGGTCTTTGCAGTCGTGCTGGGAGAGGCAGAGGTGACAGCTGTGTCGAAGTCTGCTGAGACTGCTTCACCGGCCGCCGGCAACTCTGTTGAGTCACTCTCTTCGGGCTCCGTCAGGGAGACAGCGAACGGACTGGCGTTGTCTGTCAATTCGTCTTTATGAACGGTCCGCTCTTCGGCTGCACCAAAGAACTGGCTGTTATTCGCCGGAGGCGCCGGCCGTCCCACACCAGCCCCGGGACCGTCAAATTTGTCCGGACTGTTCGCGCCGTCAGCAATTGACGCGGCAGCCAATTCTTCATCAAACGGAGTCGTAGCGTCGGGAGTCACGGAGATTTCCGTTCCCGTCGACTGCACAGTCACCCCGTTGACGGTCGAATTGCGCGCCGGCAGTCGATTCTGGACTTCCAGAACGACGAGCGTACCTATGCCAATAATGCCAGCAGCTGTTAACAGCTTCCATAATGAACTTTGCATGGGAATCCCTTCCCGCGCCGGGCCAATCCTGTCATCGTCCCACCTCCCGCGGAACTCATGAACGGCGCATGTGCTCTAAGAAGT
This sequence comes from uncultured Planctomycetaceae bacterium, assembly GCA_903823635.1. Lineage (GTDB taxonomy): Bacteria > Planctomycetota > Planctomycetia > Planctomycetales > Planctomycetaceae > SXXK01. Next base: position 2,786 of record CAIJTV010000155.1, on the reverse strand, counting down.
AGCAGAATCCGCCGAATGGGGGAAGGCGAGTTTCTCAGTTTGCCCGGAATCCCCGGTCGTCTTGAACGTCGCCGTGCCCACGAAAACCGACCAGACTTTGCGGCCCGAGGATTTCACGTCTCCCCAAACAACCCATGCCGCCGGCTTTAACCTCCCCTGAGGGTTGGCCAGGATTATTGTCTCAGTCCAGATACAAGAACTCGTTTAGGTTCAGGGCCACAAGGAAAAAGTACTTACGAGCCTTCTCCGGCGAAAGATCGTTCTCCTTCTCCAGACTGCTGATCAAGTCCAGTCCGCGATTCACTTCTTCCTGAGATGGTTCCCGTTGAGTGACTCGGCGCAAAGCCATTCGCACCTGAGCTTCCAGCGACTCCGGATGTTGCTCGGCGGCCATCTCGGCAAACATGCTCGCCTGCTCCTGCATGAATTCGCTGTTCAGGAGCCCCAAAGCCTGAGTCGGCTGAGTCGTTACGAAGCGGACCGGACATGTCTGATCCGTATCCGCCATGTCAAAGCTTTCCAGCATCGGATCCAACAAGGACCGTTTGACATGGATGTAGATACTTCGTCGAGCTGCATCTTCCGGCGACGAAACTCCCCAGCCAGCACCTGGTTGTGACTGGCCCGCTTTGACCTCGTCCGGAATCTTTGTATAGATCGAAGGCCCAAACATGCGATCGGCCGACAGTGTTCCATTGGCCCAAAGAATCGAGTCTCGAATCTCTTCGGCCGACAGACGACGCATATCAAATCGCCACAGATGATCGTTCGTGGCGTCTTTCGCCAGAGCGTCTTCACGTCCGCGAGAACTCATCTGATAGGCCGCAGACTTCATGATCAGACGATGCATGGACTTCATCGACCAGCCTTCTTCCACGAATCTAGCTGCCAGCCAATCTAGCAACTCCGGATGCGTCGGCTTGCTTCCCTGAAATCCAAAGTCACTCGAGGTCCTGACAATTCCGCGTCCAAAGTGAAACTGCCACAAACGATTAACCATGACTCGCGATGTCAGCGGATTCTGTGGACTCGTCATCCATTTCGCTAAAGCAGTACGGCGACCTGTACTGGCAGCATCCTCAGCCGGAGCAATGATTTCCGGAACTGGCGGAGAAAGCACAGTTGGGAAACCTGGCTGAACTTCATCTCCAGGACTCGCAGGATTTCCTCGCAGCAGAACATGCGTCGGCCGCAGTCCTTTCACGTCTTCTTTGACACACAACGCCTTGGCCAGACCCGTCGGCGGATTCTCACGCAGTCGATTGCGACGATCCGTCAAATGGCGATAATGATTGACCTGATTCTCCTTCAGCAGCCCGCCTTTTCGCTTCTCGATCAAACGAACGCGGTTGACTTCAAACTGGTATTCGTCGTTTTCGACACCCGTGAAGTCGGCTTTGACCTTCTCTTCGATCTCGGCGATTTCCCGTTCGATATGCTTCAATTCGTCCTTATGCTGGCGAACGGCCGCCTCATGCAACTCACTTCGTTCCGGCTCGCTGATTTCCGTTACGGAATTCTCCATGACCGATTCACCCGAGCGGACTCCATAACGCCGCACACCTCGGAAGAAGGCCAGCAGACTGTAATAGTCTGATTGTGGCACTGGGTCGATCTTGTGATCATGACAGCGAGCACAATTGATCGACAATCCCAACAGCGATTGACCAGTCGTGGCGACGATATCATCAAGGTCATCATAGTACGCGAGTTCCGGATCAGCGGGCTCATCGTCCCATCGTCCCAAGCGATAAAAGCCGGTTGCCACGATTGAATCCGGTGACTTATCCGGAAGCTCATCACCAGCAAGCTGCTCCATCAGGAAGCGATCGTACGGCTTGTCGGCATTGAACGACTGAATCACATAGTCTCGATAGCGCCAGACAAACGGTTTGGCTCCATCGCGTTCGTAGCTGTTGGTTTCTGCGTATCGCACCAGATCAAGCCAGTGCCGTCCCCAGTGCTCACCGTAATGCGGTGAATTGAGCAGATCGTCGATGAGTTTCGACCAGGCTTCTGGAGATGGATCTTTCGCAAACGCCTCCACAACTTCCGGCGCCGGAGGCAACCCGGTCAGGTCGTAATAGGCTCGACGCACCAGCTCACGAGGCTCCGCCGGAGCATTCGGCTCCAGCCCATTCTTCTGCAACTGGCTCAGAATGAAGGCATCAATCTCAGACTTCGCCCTGTCTCCTTTGACTTTGGGAACAGACGGCTTTTTCACAGGCTGAAAGGACCAATGCTTTTTTGTCTCTTCATTAACCGTTGGAGCTTCGCGAGGAACTTCAAAGTGCAGTGGCTTGCCGTCTTTCGACCACGCAAGTCCATCGGTGACCCACTTCGTCAAAGCTTCAATCTGCTTTGGCGAAAGCTGTCCCGTCGGAGGCATCTCGTAGCCATCGTAATTGACAGCTTTCAGAAGCACGCTTTCCGCAGGCTTTTCAAGATCGACAGCCGCTCCGGATTCGCCCCCTTTGAGGATCGCCTCTCGAGCCGTCAAATCCAACCCGCCTTTGGGCTTAGCTCCGGCATGACACTTGAGGCAATTCGCCTCAAGGATCGCCACGATCTCATTTTCAAAGTGCTCGATCTGTGCTGCCGTGGCTGTCGCTTCATCTCCTCGGACATTCACCGAGCAAAGAGCGATTAAAGGGATCAAACAAAGCCAAAATCGAGTCAACATGGAAGCGCTCGTCACAAATGGTGGAAAATTCAGGGCGGGACCACGACCAGGAACCGAAGTCCGATTCGACAGGCTACCCCTCGCTCTCGCTGGTGTCAACGAG
>CAIJTV010000154.1:0-2940 GCA_903823635.1 uncultured Planctomycetaceae bacterium | reverse complement strand
TCTCAAATTTCAAATCTGAGGTCCATTTAGTATTCATGAGCCTGAGGCGCTAGCCGAGCAAGAAACATTCGGCTAACGCCTCAGGCTCAAGATCGCACATTTCGCGTTGGCCGGGCATTGGTGAGCCCAGTTGCCTGTAAAGCATCCGCCTGACGGCTGTGCAGGTTCAATTCCTGCCCAACGCACTGACACCACTCGGAAGGCAGCCGGATATGGTTGGCCGGGCCGCATTGCTAATGCGTGCCTCTTCCCAGAGATAAGGGTTCGATTCCCTTGCCTTCCGCTTATTTCACTACTGAATCATTCCACTACTGTGTGTGACTTCGCATCTCGCCAAAATGGGCGGCCCGCATCGTGAACTGCCTCAGGAGTAGTTGGAGCTTGCTCAATTCCAGGTTTTCCAACGGCAATTTGATGCGACCTCTCCCGCTGGTTATGATTCCCTTATTGAAATACGCCCTCTTGACTGAGGGCCTCACGGGATCGCGGTGATAATCCGCAAAGTGGCTGGAGTAACCAATGGCGATTGATTCGTCAGAATGTCTGACGCGATATGAAGGACACGGTGTTCTGTTTGACTACCCGGGTTTCTGGGAACTGACGGAAGAAGTCGACGGCGACGATGTCCTGCTGACCGTATCCGCAGACGGAGCATGCTTTTGGGCACTCCGAATCCTGCGTGAATGTCCACGAGCCGAAGAAGTCGTGACCTCCTGCGTTGAAGCGTTTCAGGAAGAGTACGATGACACGGAAGTTCAGATCACCAAGGGCACTCTGGCAACAATGCCGGCGGTCTGTCGAGAACTCCAGTTTTACTGCTTCGAACTACTGAACTGCGTCACGTTGAGCAGTGTCCGAGCATCCGACATGAGTCTGCTGGCCTGGTGGCAGGGAACGGACCATGAACTGACTGATGTTCGCTCGGTGTTTGAACAGATCTCGCAATCTGTCAGAATACTGTCTTTGCACGGCTAATCTTCCAGCGGCAAAAATTGAGGCTGCGCACAGAATAACTGTACCGGAACTCTGCCGGATCGTATCTCCAGGACATTGCATTTTCATGAAGTCACCGACCTCACTGCCGACATCTGCCGAATTCCAAAAGCTTGCCAGCCACGCGCGGTTTGTTCCGGTTTACCGACAACTGACGGCTGACACGTTGACCCCCGTGACAGCCTACCAGCGAATCGCCACCGGACCCTGGTCATTTCTGTTTGAGAGCGTCGTCGGTGGTGAGCGAGTTGGTCGCTATAGCTTTGCGGGAAGTGATCCGTTTCTGATTCTTTCTGCAACCGGCAAGCAGATTACGATCGATCACATCGGCGTGGAGAAACGCGAGTTCTCCTGTGACGATCCCCTGAAAGTGCTCGACGCCGAAGTCGCCAAGTATCATGCGGCCACACTGCCAGCTCTACCTCGTTTTTGCGGCGGAGCCGTTGGGTTCGCTGGCTATGACGTCATCCGCTACACCGAGAATCTGCCCAACGTTCCCACCGATGATCGCCATCTTCCGGACATGACGTTCGCGTTCTACAGCTCGATGGTTGTGTTTGACCACATCCGTAAAGTTGTGCTGGTCGTCGTACTGGCAGATACAGCGAACGGCAAACTCGATGAATCCCGCGCGAACGCCGAAGGGCGACTCGATGTGATTTGTCAGCAACTTTCAATAGGTGCTGGCGATGTTCAGCTGACTGATATCGACCTGACTGTGGAACCCACTCCGGAGGTTCGATCCAACTTTACTCAGCCTCAGTTCCATGAAGCGATCGCTAAGTGCAAGGAGTTCATCAAGGCCGGCGATATTTTCCAGGTGGTGATCAGTCAACGATTTGAGTATCCCAGCAAAGCTCAACCTCTGGATGTTTACCGTTCGCTGCGAATGGTGAACCCAAGCCCGTTCATGTTTCTGCTGCGAACTCCAGAAGTCGACTTGGTTGGCAGTTCGCCGGAAATCATGGTGCGGGTTGAGGACGGAGAAACCACCATTCGACCTCTCGCAGGAACTCGCCCACGCGGCAAGACACCGCAGGAAGATCGCGATCTTGCCGAAGAACTGCTGGCGGATCCCAAAGAACGGGCTGAGCATGTCATGCTGATTGACCTTGCTCGAAACGATGTGGGACGAGTCGCGGAGTACGGCTCAGTGAAACTCACCGACGCGATGGTCGTGGAACGCTACAGCCACGTAATGCACATCACCTCGAACGTCTCGGGCCAGCTTCGAAAAGGTCTCTCGGCGATCGAAGCCTTACGAGCAGGCCTTCCTGCCGGTACAGTTTCCGGCGCGCCAAAAGTGCGAGCGATGGAGATCATCGACGCCGTCGAACCTCAGAAGCGAGGTCCCTACGGTGGAGCAGTTGGCTATATCGATTTCACCGGCAACATGGACACCTGCATTGCCCTGCGAACTCTGGTGATGAAGGACGGCATGATCTACATCCAGGCCGGAGCCGGGATCGTGGCCGACAGTGTTCCCGAGATGGAATACAAGGAAACCCAGAACAAGGCCCGCGCGATGTTGAAGGCTATTCATATTGCGGAAACTCAGTTGATGTAACTTGGACATTTCATGTCTATTTGCACGAGCCGTCCCCAGAGCGTTCAAGCACGGCCGCCGCTGAGTTGTTCCGACGCAGCAAATCCGCGAACATACGCCGCATATATTGGCAGAATTCATTGGCCATTCCTGCGGAGAGACTCGTGCATTACCGAAAGGTGCTCACGATCCTTTGGATCACTATTCTTGCTGCAACTGACTTGACTGAAGCTGTTGCGGCGGGTGACGCTCCGTCATTTGAAAAGGACGTCGCTCCACTTCTGATCCGACGATGTCTCGAATGTCATCAGTCGGCGAATCCTTCAGGCGGGCTCAGTTTGCAATCCGCTTCGGATCTGGCTAAGGGCGGAGATTCCGGAGTAGTAGTGGTGTCGAAGGCG
>CAIJTV010000153.1:0-3644 GCA_903823635.1 uncultured Planctomycetaceae bacterium | reverse complement strand
GTGACAGTGATGTCGTACCGCCGTTTCTGAACCGCTTCGTCCATCGATGCCGATTTCATCTGGACGTGGATCTGATGGCCGAGGCGACTCAATACCTGCTGGGCACTCATGATTTCCGCTGCTTTGAAACTCAGTATCCGAACAAGTCGAGCAGTGTACGAAACATCATGGAGGCGACTATCCAGCGCATCGAAGGCTGGCAACCCTGGTCATCGCCTCATGAATGGAACCCTGTCCACGGTCGCACTTATCAAAACTTTAATCGCCCATTAATCGTGTTCGAAGTCATGGCTGATGGATTCCTGTACAACATGGTTCGAGCCATCGTGGGCACGCTGATGGAAGTCGGCCGCCGCAAATATGAGCCGCAATTTGTGCGGCACATCATTCAGTCGCAGGACCGTGCTCAGGCTGGAATCACGGCGCCCGCTGAAGGGCTGTATCTGGTCAAAGTGGATTACCCGGAATTGCTGCTACGGCGGGGACTTTCGCCAGGCAAGTGATGGACTGCGCACCGTTCTGCGGAGAAAGGACTGCTCAGTCCATCAAATTATCCCCGCATGGCCCGGGAATGCCCTGTGTCGGTTGAACCAGGTCGCCTGATTTGACAGAGTGCGGAGCGTTCGGCATTCCTTTCGAGGAAGATCGAGCATCCTCTGCCCTGATTTCTGCGACCCCTGCACAAGCAGATGGCCTCCGGCCGTCTTCGGGAGACCGATCCTTGCACGCCGACATTCCTCCTTCCAACGATGAGCCTTCCTCAAAAGCCACTGGACCTTGGTACAAGGAACTAAACAGCTATCACTGGTTCGTATTCGTTGTCGCCGCCCTCGGGTGGTTGTTTGACACGATGGACCAGCAACTGTTCACGCTGGCTCGACCACTGGCGATGAACGAGTTGATTCAGATGGAACCCGCCGACCCACCAGCGGCTGAGCCAGGAGAAGCGGAAGACAAACACAAGGAACGAATTGCGGCCTGGGATAAGGCACGAAATGATGAACTCAGTGCTACACGCAAAGAGCACGGCGGTTACGCAACATCCATCTTTTTGATTGGATGGGCGACCGGTGGCCTGATCTTCGGTGTACTCGGTGATCGCTGGGGACGTGTGAAAACAATGCTCATCACGATCATTGTGTACTCCGTGTTTACCGGGATCAGCGCATTCTCCACGGGCTTCTGGGACTTTTGCTTCTGGAGATTTCTGACAGGACTCGGTGTAGGAGGTGAGTTTGCGGTGGGAGTTTCGCTGGTGGCGGAAGTCATGCCATCACGCGCCAGACCTCATGCACTGGGTTTGCTGCAGGCTCTTTCTGCTGTGGGCAATATCACGGCCGCTCTGATCGGAATGGCCGGAACCTCATGGCAGACGATGTTTCTGATCGGCACAGCTCCGGCCCTGTTGTCTCTGGTTGTCCGTCGTCGTCTGAAAGAACCAGAACGCTGGCAGTCGGCATCGACGACCGATGGCGTCAAGAAACAATTGGGATCGTACAGTGAGCTGTTCGGAGATCCTGAACTGCGCTATCGAGCCCTGATCGGTCTTTTGCTGGCCAGTGCCGGAGTGATTGGTTTGTGGGGCATCGGCTTCTTTACTCCGGACCTGCAGCGCGAGGTCTTCAAGCCCGTGTTTGAGGCTGAGGGCTTGAAAGGTCCGGAACTGGATGCAACTCTCAAAAAGTGGTCCGGCATTACATCGCTGGTTCTTAACTGTGGGGCATTTTTCGGCATCTACATGTTCAGCCACGTAAGCCAGTATCTTGGACGTCGCCCGACGTTCGCGATCTGTCTGATCGGTGCCATGTTTGCCACGATGAACGTGTTCTGGAATCTGGGCAAGTTCAACGGCGTTTATGACATCTTCTGGATGGTTCCTCTGATGGGCTTCTTCCAGTTGTCGATCTTCGGAGGTTATGCGGTTTACTTCCCGGAACTGTTCCCTACTCGACTTCGCAGTACCGGGACCTCGTTCTGCTATAACGTCGGACGATTCGTAGCGGCCCTCGGACCGTTTACGCTCGGCAAGCTCATTCGGAATGTTTACTCCGGTCCGGGCTTTGAAGGAGCCACCTCCTTCCGTTACGCCGGTGTTACTATGTGTGCGATCTTTCTGATTGGGCTCGTTGCTCTGCCGTTTGCTCCGGAAACCAAGGACAAACCGCTGCCTGAATAACTATTGCGGGAACGGTTATGTCGCCACGATCTGACAACTTTACCGATCGGATTTGTTGCGCACTCAGTGTTGTTCGAGACATCGCCAGAATTCTGGCGATGTCTCTTTTTGCACTGATGCTCAACCTTGGATTCGCAGATCGCGAGGAGATCTTTGCTGACGAATTCCGGCTGCCGGACGATCGTCCTGTGCTGGATCGAGACAAACTGGAATCCTGTGGACTCAGGGTGCTCGAATCGAAACATCTGATTCTGGTCACGGATGCTCCATTGGCCGAGGTTCAGGATCTGCCCGTATTGGCCGACGCTCTTTTCGTTGAACTTCAGCGACAGCTCGGTTCACTGAAACCGGACCTGAATGGCAGGGATTTTCAGCTGACGGGCTACGTGATTGGCGCCAAAGAGCGATTCGAAGAAGCAGGTGTACTGCCCCCGGAAAGCGTCATCATCCGACATGGTCGCCATATTGGTTATCAGTTCTGGATGAACAATCAGTCGTCACCTTACTATCGCAGGCATTTGCTGCTGCATGAGTTCATCCATTGCTTCATGATGTGTGAGCATGGTATGGCCGACATTCCTCCTCTGTGGTACACCGAAGGAATTGCGGAATGCCTTGCGACGCATGAACTGTCAGAGGACATCAAGTCCTCCCGCTTCGGAATTCTCCCGGCAACACTCAACGGCTTTGAGGGCTGGGGAAGAATCACCGAGATCCAAAACAACATGACAGACCTGACAGACAAGCCGACTCAATGGGAGTCGCTTATGTCGCTTGAAAGTGTTCGCCACCCCAAAGACATCAACTTTGCCAGTGATCTGCAGTATGCTCAGGCGTGGGCTCTGGTCTGGCTGATTCGCAACCATCCGGAACTGAAGCCCCATTTTTCTCCGATGAGTAAGGCACGAACGCGTGGGGAATTCCGAGACGTCGAAAAATCAGTGCCTGCAGAAGTCTGGCAGAGACTGGCGGTTCTCTGGCCACCGTTTCTCGCCAGCCTGACAGAAGGGTTTGAAGTCGAACACTCATTTCCGCCACTCAACGTCGCCGCGTCGAAACCACCAGCGTCAGGAAAGTTGGAGTTGCAGGCTGGCAAAGAATGGCAGGCCACCGGAGTTTTGATCAAACGTGGTGCAACAGTCCAACTGAACTGCACGGGCCGTTATTCAGTCCACAATAAACCACGATCGTGGATCTCGGAGCCTCCGGGCATCACGATCGATTACGTCCACGGCAGACCGATTGGTGAGATCACCGCCATGCTTGTCGCGCCGGATGGCAGCGCTTGTTCCGGCCGGATTCCAGTCGGCCGGGAAGGATCAATCAAAGCGGAAGTAGATTCGGAGCTTTGGCTGCAGGTTAACGACTCCGCCGCCAGCCGCAGCGATAACTCGGGTACGGCGAGTATTGAGATTCTGGTGAAGTGATCCCGTCGGCGGAGCGACGGGCGTACCGTACACCCGTCGCT
>CAIJTV010000152.1:0-3385 GCA_903823635.1 uncultured Planctomycetaceae bacterium | reverse complement strand
TGCCCGCCTGCGGCTTGCCGTTAAACGAAAATGCTGAATTCGTAGTTAAATCCACCACACGGTCGCACGTTTTCAACCATCGTTCAGTAACGGATCTGCGGTGCAGTTCGCCATTTACGGGAAAAAACACTCGATCCATGTAACTTCACGGTCACATAATGGACTTCGCTATCCTATTATCTCATTATTGCCCCAGAAGAATGGCGATGTCGAAGAAAAACGTCCTCAAACGGTCGGTGCGCGTTACGCGGCCAAGCTTGAGGAAGTGCTTCTGAAGCCCCCCGCGAACAGCCCACCTCAATTCCTGCCGTGCGGAGAACTAAGCCATGCCCGCCATTATTGTCATCGGAATTGTTTTCAGCATCCTTCTCACAGGACTCACGCTGCTCCTGATGTTCATTCAGGTTGCGTTTGTCGACGCTGCTCAGCAGACCATGGAATTGTCTCCTGAGCAGGCTCGGCAACTGATCCGTCGAGTCTCCCACCACCGAGTTAATCCGTCCGATCAGCATTCTCCGACGCTCGAACAGTTGCTTCGCCGATCCGGCCTCGACCAGTTTCTGCAGACACCAGCCAGGAGCTCAGCAGAATGAGTGGACAGTTTTCTTTACTGCGGGACACTCGCCATCTGCAGGCCGTCGCTCTCGGGCTGATCGTTCTGGGCGGCGCACTGCTTGCCGCTCGTAGTCATCTGATTCCGAAATCATTCGGCGAACATGGACCGTATCGCGGAGATGCTCTACGGAAGATCGCCGCTCAGCAACCTGTTCTGACTTCCGACACTTCATGCCTCAAATGTCATGACAGCGTTCACGAAGAACGAGCAGAGTCGCCTCACAAGAACGTCGCTTGTCTGCATTGCCACGGGAACGGCCACGAGCACATGTCTCAGGCCGAGAAAGCTGCGGCCGATCCCAGTGTGACGATCGAAAAAGCGAAACCGTGGGACGGCGATTTCTTCACCAAGCTGGATCTGTTTATCACCAAAGATCGAGCAACGTGTTTGTCGTGCCACGAAAAAGTTGTCGGAATGCCGGCTGACTTCCGCAGCATTGATGTGAAGAGTCACCTTGCTGATCAGGGGGCAGAAAACATCGACAGCCCCGATGTCTGTTTCGAATGTCATACAGGGCATAGTCCAGGGATCTGAGATCCGTTGCTGAACACAGACCGAAAACAAGATTCCGGGAGTCTCAAAGTGAACAAATCTCATGATTCAGCTGGAGCATCTGGCTGCGGAAGTCGCCCCGCGACATCAGGGCTGAATATTCTGAATCAGGGAACTCCCTGCAGCGGCGGTGGATCCTGCGGTGGGGTTTCGTGCGGCGGCGAACAACGATCAAAGGCCGATTCTCGCCGACAGTTTCTGTCCCGCGCGACGTCGATGGTGTTTGGCTCATTTGCTTTGACGCTGCTGCCAATGGAGTCCCCGGAAAGCACGGCTGAGACGCCGCTGCCAGCTCCTCTAAATGGTGGTGCAGTTTCAGCACCTCCCGCCGCTTCGGCTGCGAAACCTGTACTTTACGGTTTTCTGGTCGATACCGAAAAATGTATCGGCTCCGGAAAATGCCTGTCCGCTTGTCGTACCGAGAACCATGTGCCCGACGGTTATTCGCGCACGTGGGTCGAGCGATACGTCCACTTCAAAGACGGCACTGTGCAGGTCGATCTGGTTCCGGAAGCCGGGTACCACGAATCGACGCTACCAATCGTTGATGCCGCCCTGGTCGACAAAGCTTACTTTGTTCCGAAGCTCTGTAATCAGTGTGTCGACGCGCCGTGTAATCAGGTCTGTCCGGTGCATGCTTCGTTCACTTCGCCAGAGGGTGTGGAACTGATCGACACAGATCACTGCATTGGTTGCGGTTACTGCGTCCAGGCCTGTCCTTATGGCATGCGATATATCAACCCGGAAACCAACAGCGCGGACAAATGTACGTGGTGCTATCACCGCATCACGAATAACCAGGAACCAGCGTGTGTCGAAGCCTGCCCGGTGGGTGCTCGAGTATTCGGGCGGCTGGATGATCCGGAGAGTGAACTCAGCAAACGACTGGGTGCCGTTCGCACACAGGTGCTAAAGGAACATCTCGGTACGCATCCCAAATTACATTACGTCGGCTTATCCAAAGAGGTGGTCTGATGCACGGCCCTTCCTTCGTTTATCCGAACGATGTCCACGTCGCGTGGAGCATCATGATTGTGCTGTACCCTTACATCACAGGTCTTGTTGCTGGCGCGTTCGTCGTCTCGGCGCTTTATCACGTCTTTCATGATCATAAACTCAAGCCTGTGGCCCGACTGGCTCTGGTGACCGCGTTGTGTTTCTGTTCCTGCGCAACGGTTCCGCTGCTGCTGCATCTGCATCATCCGGAACGAGCACTTAACATTATGATTACCCCCCATCAAACGTCTGCAATGGCAGGCTTTGGCTTCATCTACAGCCTGTACATGCTATTGCTGGTTGTGGAAGTGTGGCTGCTGTATCGTCCGGAAATCGTTGAAGGCGCTGCCAACGCGACGGGGCTCAAAGGTTTCATCTTCCGCATCCTGGCCTTGGGCTCACGACAGATTACTCCAGGAAGTCAGAAGGCGGACGAATGGCTGATCGGAGTGCTCGCGATTATCGGGATTCCGGCCGCTTGCGTGCTGCATGGATATGTGGGCTTTCTGTTCGGCGGCATTAAAGCCAATCCATGGTGGTCGACAGCGTTACTTCCGGTGATCTTTTTGATTTCAGCCATTCTCTCCGGCATCGCAGCGCTATTGCTGCTTTATCTGGTTCTGTGCTGGGCCAAGAAGATCACGCCTGATGCAGACTGCGTTCGGTCGCTCTGCAAGTATCTCTGGATGTCGCTTGTTGCAGCCGTGTCACTGGAACTGCTGGAACTGCTCCACCTGGCCTATGAAGCCGGCGCGGAGTGGGATGTGCTGCGAGAACTGTTGACCGGACGGCTGGCCATTTCCTACGGATTAATCCAGGTGGCTATCGGTTCGGTGATTCCTTTCCTGCTTCTGCCTGTGGCCTTTCAAATCGAACGCTACGCTGCTCTCAGAACATTTCTGGGCACCATCTCGGGGATTCTGATTCTGATTCAGGTCTTTGCGATGCGATGGAACGTTGTCATCGGCGGACAAATGTTCTCCAAGAGCTTTCGCGGATTCGTCCACTACAACCTCACGCTGGATGGTCGTGAAGGCCTGATTGCTGCGGTCGTTGTGCTGACCATGCCATTGCTGGCGCTGTTCGCGGCCAGTCGTCTTCTGCCTCTGATCGGCGACGCGGAAACGCACACGCCTCCAGAGGAACTTTGCAAGTCCATGCCCCTGGATGTCTGCACAAGTCATCAGTAAACGATGATTGTTTCGTAGGGTGGGACCAGCG
>CAIJTV010000151.1:0-6036 GCA_903823635.1 uncultured Planctomycetaceae bacterium | reverse complement strand
CCCCTGCCCCATTGCCATTGCCGTCGATCATTTCTCCGTCTTCGAAGTAGGTTCGCGAACGTCCGCCCCCTCGATAGTGTTCAGTCTTGAACGGCTTCTCTTTATTGGGCGGATCTTTCAGTCCGAGGATTTCTTTGAGGGTAATGCGATCCTTCTCAGAAGGATTAATCTCGATGCCATTACCCTCTTCACCACTCTCATTGTACACAAGGTCGATCTCACCTTTGCGTTGAGCAAGGGAAATGATCCGGGTCTGATCTTCGTCGAGTTCCAGCGTCACGTTTTGAGCTTCACCGCCCTGAAGTGCGGTAGTTGTATAGCCTCGGTTAATCGCCAGAATCTTGACGCCCTTGAAAAGAGTGGCCGTCATCGCGATAGAAGTGCTGCCGATGGAGTCACCTCCAACACTACCTCCGGTTGACTGCAGTCGTGTCGCGTCGCCGGAACCAAGATTATCGACCGTCAACAGCACATCCACATGCTGCTCAGGCTTCATTTTTTGGCTGAGCACTGCCGTTGTTTGGCTGACTTTCACGACCACGGCCTGCTTGCCAGGCGACACTTTCAGATCCGGAAAGTCTCCCGGAGCGTAGAACATTGACCCTTGCAGCGGCACTGCAGCGGTGATTCTTTCCTTCGCGATTCGTCCAATCACGCCGTCCAGAGACAGAAACGTATCTTCCGGAAGCTTGACACCAAGCTCGGCTCGACCGTTACCCACGTGGGCTCGTGTGATCACAGTTCCGGGCTCAATCTCAGTGATGGCCATCGGAAGAATCTTGGCTTCAGGCGGCTTCACTTCCACAACGGGCGCCGCCATCAACTTCTTGAACAGGAATCCAACCGCTAGTACGGCGATAATGCCGAAGGCGGCTACAGTCAGCATCCACGGTGTGAGTTTCACAACGAATCTCCAGACAATCAGTTCAACGCAGGGGAATTGTCAGTTGGTGTTCTATCAGCCTGCCATACGATGTGGCACGCGTTATTGGTCTGCACCATCCCTGCGCAGTGACTCCTGAAATCTTTCGTTACTCTTTCAGTATTGGTCTGGAAGTTCTTTCGAAGCGGTTCGTTCCATCACCATCGGAGCATCGGCGTCAATCGAACGATCCTGCAGGCTGAAGCCTGTCATCCACAATAAATCAGGGCTGGCATTCCGCATTGGAACCCTGATGGCTACTCGCCCGATCTCGCCAGCGTAATTCGCCGGGTACACCTGAATCAAACAATTTTTCGCGAGTGATGCACCAAGGAGCGATGTGACACGCTCTTTTACTTCGGATTCATTGGCTCCGGAAATGCACATCATGCGAGAGCCATTTTGGGCGGCATTGACGACTCGAGTGTGAGCCGACATCAGCATGGAGAATTCAACGATTGAGAGCACCAGCAACAAAAAGATTGGCAGGATTAACACCAGTTCCATCGAAAGGATTGCTCCTTTACGATTGGATCCTCTGGCGTTGATGATCTGCATCTTCATGACTTTCCCTAAACGCAAACGGAAGGGGTACGCCTTAAGCCAGACGATTCCCTCCCGTCATTTCGGCTGAAGCAGCCGAGCTTCATGAAAAAATTGCCGAAGAATCTTACCAGGGGCGATTTGTCAGAAGTTGAATCGCTACGACAGACCATGTTGCCAATGCGACTGGTGCTGCAAACGCCATGACTCGTCGCTTCTGACGTTCGCCTGTGGTCTCTGCCGTTGATTTGTGCTTGAGGTATTGATTCTTTGTTCGGCGAATCCCTCCGGACAGGGCCGAGTAAATCACAACTCCAAAAGTTCCAACGGTTACAAAGACAAGGCTGCAGAAAAGAACTTTCAGTGTCAACAGGCCGCCCATCCATGGTCCCAGAGCTCCCATCAGCTTGACGTCCCCACCACCGGCGGTTCCTACCATCCACAGGATGAACAGGATGCCAAAGCCTGCGGCAAACCCGATCAATGCCGTCCAGAGTCCATTGAGCTGGAAAAAGGCCACTTGATAGATCAGTCCCGCAAGGCACATCGGAACCGTCATCTTGTTCGGAATTTTTCGAGTGCGGATGTCAGAAATGGCAGCCACTAATGTGAACAGCAGCACGCAGACCAGAAACACAATTTGGGATGTAGTCAATGTCGGCATTGTTGGATATCTCAGGTCGGAATACAGCGGAATTAAGCTGCTGTAAGTGTGGATCTGGATCCAGGTAAAGTGATGTCTTTTCTCTTCAAAGGACGCATCCCGACTTTGCGACTGTGCTTCCAGGTCTGAGAACCAGTAAGACTGCTCTGATTCTTCTGATCGCTGCAAACGATACAATCAGGGCAATTGGATACGGGCTTCGAACTACTCCACGAGACCAGAGGGAACGAATGTCATGACGCAGGCGTGCACGAGAATTGTGATTGTTGGCGGTGTTGCCGGAGGTGCCTCTGCGGCGACGAGGGCTCGTCGATGTAATGAACACGCCGAGATCGTTCTGCTGGAAAAGGACGAATTCGTTTCGTTCGCCAATTGTGGCATGCCCTACCACGTCGGTGGAGAGATCCCGGAACGCGGCAAACTACTGGTTGCGACCAAAGAATTACTTCATCGAAGATTTCGTCTGGACGTGCGAACACAGAGTGAAGTAATGCGCATCGATCGAGCCACGAAGACCGTCGTTATTCGTCGCCTTCAGGACCAGTTGGAGTACTCATTGAAGTATGACAAACTGATTCTGTCGCCAGGTGCATCTCCATTCGTGCCGTCCCTGGAAGGTGTTTCGTCCAAAGGCGTGTTTACGCTTCGCAATATTGCTGACATGGACAGGATTTGTGCGGCGGTTAGTGCAGGCGCGAATCAATCGAAGAAGGCCGTTGTCATTGGGGCAGGTTTCATTGGTATCGAAATGGTTGAACAGCTGGTTGCGAGAGGATTCCAGACGGCGCTGGCGGAAGTGAATTCGCAGGTGCTGCCGTTAATGGACGCGGAGATGGTCGTCCCTCTTCATGAGGAACTTGGCCGACATGGTGTCAGCATGGAATTTGGTGATGGTATTCGGCGAATCTTTTCCGACGCTGAGGGCAATGCAACTGGAGTTGAATTGCAGAGTGGCAAGGTTCTGGAAGGATCTCTTGTTGTTCTGGGAATTGGCGTACGTCCAAACACCGCGCTCGCGATCGATGCCGGGCTGACGATCGGAAAGACAGGAGGAATTTCCACGAATGCGTTTCTTCAGACCAGCGATCCCGACATCTATGCGGCCGGTGATGCCTGTGAGTATGTGTATGGTCCGACTGGGGAATCGATGCGAGTCTCCTTGGCAGGTCCTGCAAATCGTGCGGGACGACTGGCGGGTGAGCATGCGGCGACTGGTCGCTGTGCTCCGACGGCTCCTGTGATGGGAACCGCTGTCGTCCGAGTTTTCGAACAAACCGCTGCGATGACGGGACTTTCTTCCAAGGCCGCGCGGCGTTCCGGGATTAATTTTCGCAGCGTAACTGTGATTGCTGGCCAGCACGCTGGTTATTTTCCGGGTGCGTCACCAATCACGTTGAAGTTGCTCTATTGTCCTGATTCGGGGCGAGTCCTGGGGGCTCAGGCCACCGGGAAAGATGGGGTCGATAAGCGTATTGATGTGATTGCCACAGCCATGGCGTTCAAGGCGACTGTGAGAGACCTGACAGGTCTTGATCTGGCCTATGCTCCGCCCTACGGTTCGGCCAAAGATCCAGTACATCAAGCAGCCTTCACGGCATGCAACCAGATGGATGGACTTGGAGAGGTTCTTGACGTTGATTCAGACTTGTCTCAATATCAGATCATTGATGTGAGAACCGCAGCAGAGATTGCAAAGGCGCCACTCACTGGCTGCAGCGGTGTTATCGAGATACCGGTTGATGAACTGCGCGAAAGACTGCAGGAACTGGATCCAGCAAAGCCAACAGTGGTCAGTTGTGGAGTCGGAGTTCGTGGCCATGTGGCCGAAAGAATTCTCGTGCAGCACGGTTTCAAAAAGGTGGTGAACCTCTCTGGAGGTGCGACTCTGCGACGACGCGCGGTAAAATAGCAGCTCGTTGCCGGAGCCGTAAAAAGAATGGCTTCTCAATCAATGATGGATATGAGTTGTTCTGACCAATTTGGTTCATGTCTTCGGGCATCTGATGAAGGACAAAGTTCAATGGCCGAACAGCAGATTCTGCGTCCCTTTACGCTTCCAGCGGTTCCTCGACGTCCTGCGGACGGGCATAAGGGAACGTTCGGAAAGATTCTTGTGATGGGCGGATCGATTGGGATGAGCGGAGCCGTCTGTCTGTCCTCGGTAGCTGCACTTCGGGCCGGTTCTGGCTTGGTCACAGCTGTGGTACCGCGAGCAATTCAGAGTATCGTGGCAAGTTATGAACCCTGCGTGATGACCGTTGGTCTGAGAGATGATACTGAATCAGGATTATCAGAAGTCTCCGAGGAGATAATCCTGTCTTTGATTGAGGGGCGTGATGCTCTTGCAGTGGGGCCAGGGTTGGGAAAAGTATCGGCTGCAGCGCGATTAGTGGAATCGCTATTGAGGCTGGCAAAGTGTCCATTGGTCGTGGATGCAGATGGACTGAATCTCGCCGCTGAGGCTCATCTGTTTTCGCGTGAACGGCAATGTCCCTGCGTGATTACTCCGCATCCAGGGGAGTTCGCAAGACTAACCGGGCGTTCAATCGCGGACATTGAAAAGTATCGCGAGGAGATCGCACAGGAATTCGCGGAGTCTCATTCGCTTGTCGTCGCATTGAAGGGACCGGGGACGATCGTAACCGATGGAATCCGGCTGTTTCGCAATACGACTGGGAACTCCGGAATGGGCACTGGAGGCTCCGGAGATGTTCTCACCGGAATAGTTGTGTCTCGATTAGGCCAGCAGTTACCCCCATTCGAGGCGACGGCACTGGCTGTTCACGCGCATGGGCTTGCTGGTGATGTGGCTGCTGAACAGTTTACCGAACGCGGAATGATTGCATCAGACCTTCTTAAGTGTCTTCCGGAAGCCTGGCGACGGCTGGAGAATGCTCGGCTGCCAGCGTGATTGGCTGGGTTTCTCAGAAGGAACGCAGAAGAATAGACCAGTCGGCGATCGTTCGTTCCGTCTCTGAATCGATGGGACGCGCTGTCCAGAACCCGGACTTGCGAAGTGCCTCCTGACATTGAGCCATCAGTGCCTGAGCCTGATTGGTTTCGGGCTGATCCAATAGAAGTACAGACTTATCTGCTCCATCAACACCGCCCGCTTCGGCTGCAGAGATCCATCCGTTGTTGAGGGCGATGCCACGGATTGGAGATGGGCCACCAAACACGAGTTGCCAGGCAAGCTGCGACTGCTCTCGATTGCCGACAACGACGATGCGACGCAGGTCAGCTTTGGAACGACCTGCAAGGCTCTGAATCATTGTCATGACCAGCGGAATATCGTCGGGAGTCAGGCGAGATTTCTCCGGGTTCACCGGGATGGCTACTATGAGTTTGTGCGAATCGAGAAACGGCTTCCATCTGGTCAGGATCTGATCCTCCGATTCCTGATCTGCTGAAAGCAAAATGACAATCCCCGGCAGGATTCCCGAGGGATTCGAAGAACCAAAGACGATCGCACGTCCTCGTTCATCAAAAGATAGTTCGCGTCGTTCCACCTGGTCTGGTGAACTTACTTCCGGCGTTTTGGCATCGTCCGAGGGTGCATCTTTTGGCGCACCATCTTCCGCCTTCATCTTAGCAAGATTCTCTTGGCTCACTACGGACATCTCTTTCAGCAGTTCAGCCGATAGACGCGTCACATTTTCAGGCCGGGTTTCTGTTGTGATCTCGGCAGATTTGAGATCGGGCTGCCCTGGGATTCGATAGTCGATCGAGAGTTTGTCGCCAGCCTGAAAATCAGCCAGCGCGGTGAATAAATCTCCGGAGTCAGGAGTTGTAGTCCCGTTGATCTTCATCAGCTCAACGCGTGGCGGCAGCCCGCTTTTTGCTGCAGATGAATCGTTAATGACCAACAGCGGCACGGCATCTGATTTTTCATCAGTCTTTTCCTCAT
>CAIJTV010000150.1:0-3214 GCA_903823635.1 uncultured Planctomycetaceae bacterium | reverse complement strand
TGATCGTGTGCGTCGAAACGATGATTCGCTTCTTCTTTTTGCCCTCAGTTGCGTCTCCCTGATTTCCCTGCGCCGAAAGAATGGCGGGAATCAGATAGGCGAAGCTTTTGCCGACGCCGGTGCCGGCTTCTGCGATCAGATGCTTCTTGTTGGCCAGCGCGTTTTCGACGGCTTCGGCCATGGCCAGTTGCTCCGGCCGCGGTTCGTAGCCGGGCAATCTGCGAGCAATAACACCTCCGGGACCGAGCACGTCGGCAACAGAATGGACGTGCTCGTTCATGAAGTCTCCCGCGGCGGCCAACACAAAAACTGATCATCAGACTGCTTTGCACGCAGCGGCGAAACCGTCCGGAGATCCCACCAATTCCGTGCACGGTGGTAGTGTATCAGCCTAACGCACGAATCTCATGTCGAGCCCGTCGTTATCGCGAAGATGGCACTGGCACGACGATTGCCAGTAACTGGGCCAGGATGGCGAGTCGCTCCAGATCACCCATATCGAATTCCGGCCCCGGATCTCCAGAGATCATCTGCAGGACCGCATAGCAGTTTCCCTGCACAGTCTGAATTGGGACTGACATCAAAGAAACGCGTCCCATCGCCGACAAACGGGGTTTTTCCCCTGGTTCATTGCGCCACTGATCGGCCAGCAGAAAACACTTATTCATCCTGGCCGTCTGCATAATCACATCATCGCAAACCATCGCCGCCGAGGATGCAGCCCGACAATGAGCCAAACTGACCGAAAACGCCTGAAAGCCGGGTACCGTCTCCTTAGCGAGGACGATTTGAGAAGCCTGCGGAAAGAATTGATACAGAGCCACGATAGCGGCTTCCACTTGATCTGGTTCACCACGGTCACGAATAATTCTGCTCAGCCGCAACATTTGCGAAAGCTTTCGCACCGAATCTGTCGTGGCAAGGCTGGCGATCGACTGATCCCGAAGCGAAATTTCTCCACGCACTTTGTCTTCAGCAATGAATGCTGCTGATTCAACTCGAATCGCACGACCCGGACGAGCCGTCTTGTGGCTGATCGAATCATCCGGATCACCTGGCCGGCTTGCTGGACGAGGCGACCGGTCCGAATCACCATCGATCTCAGGAGGTGCGGCATCAAAGTAGGTGAGGTTCTCCCATCCTATTCTGATCTGGTCACCCGGTAATAGCTGTCGAGTTCCCTGGAGTTTGTCCCCATTAATGATGGTGCCCTTGGAACTTTCATTTCTTAGCGTGCAAGACCCTGAACAACATTCGATCACAGCATGAATCTTACTGACCACAGGAAACCGCAGGTTGACATCACACAGCCGCGAACGGCCGATCGTTGTCGTTCCGTCAGGCAGAGGAATCACCTGAACAGATTCATTGCTGGTACGTTTCAGAAACGCCATGACATGAGTCTCGCGACGGCGGGGTGGGAAAGCGGGCAAGGTCAGTGCGGTCATGCTGTAGGTCATCAGTCTATCGATGTTCGCGGACCTGTCGATTCTGTCCCCCACCTTTCTTTTCAGGAGTGGAAATCTTGCCGCACGAGTGACTGACCAGCGCCGATCCCATGGGCATTTATCCGTGACGGAGTAGGCAAATTCTTGTTGAAGCGTGAAAACGCTCACGACCCCGGCGATTCCAGCTTTTCGATTAGACCCGGACAGGAAAAAAGAGTATCAAGCGGTCTGAGTCGACATGTTAAGCTCTCCACCGCCACTGAACATTCAAAATGCAACGACACATCATGTTTCATCTTTTCCATCGACGAGCATTCTTCCTGACGCTTTGGGTGCTTTTCGTGTCACACCCATCGGCCATAGTGAATTCTGCGGAGGACACCACAGTAGGCGTTCCCCGGGACGCTGTTCTCTTCGAAATCGCTGGCCGCGAAAATGTGAAACTCTATGCCGCGGGCAACTCGCTCTACACAGAGATCAAAGTAGCCGCCGACGATGCGTTACTGAAGATTCCGCGACTGGCGAATGTTGTGCAGTCCATAAAGTGGCAGTCGACTCCCGAAACAATGATTTCACTGCAGCCGGAACCGGATCACTGGATCATTCGCCACGGAAAACCTCCGGCCGCAGATGGCGATGTGCTGATTATCAACCTCGATGCTCCGCCTCTTCTCTTTGATGGATCCACAGTGACCCGCGTTACGAAAGAGGGCTTGATCTTTCTACCGGCAAAGCTGGCGACGACTTCCGGTGAGAATCTGCGGTACGAACCACAGCCCCACAAAAACACAGTGGGTTACTGGAGCAATGTGAAGGCGACGGCTGAATGGAAGTTGTCGACATCCCAAAAAGGTTCGTACGAGATCGACATTCTGCAAGGCTGCGGTACCGGTCACGGTGGCAGCACGGTTGAGATGCAGATCGGCAATGAGTCACGATCGTTTGTTGTCGAAGAGACCGGCCATTTTCAGAACTTCGTCTGGAGAACTGTCGGCACTGTCGAGCTGCCTCTCGACGAGACCGTCACATTGAAATTGGTACCAAAATCAAAACCCGGCGGAGCAGTGATGGATGTGCGAGCTGTGCGGTTGGTTCGCTCGGGTACGGAACGCAGTTTTGAATCCGAGTTGGCAGCACCGGACGCATTGCCGAAGAAACAATAAGTGCAGCATGGCGGTACTCTGTTAACGACCGGCCGAATTTAGTCGCGGTTCACAGTTGTCGTGCTGGCTTCGGCCAGCATTCCCGCATCTATTTGAGCAATATTGTCGACTGGAGTTGTCACTGCGAGCGACATCAACACGTCTCTGGCCAGACTTTACTCTGCAGAGGTTCTGCGACATTCATTGCCGTTCGAGCAAGTCAGGCCCGGGAACTGAGGCTTCCTGTCGAACTTTTTGGCTGTCGCGTTGTCGCTGATGTTGGGCCCGCTGCTCACGATTCCCGGAAAATCTCGCTTACGGAAGCACGTGAAAGTTCCTAAAACCAGCGCTTTACACAATCAGAATTCACTGTTACATTCCGCCCGCCAAACGAGGCAACTCGATTGGCAAACTACTCCGTGGTGTAATTGGTAGCACTACAGTTTCTGGCACTGTCAGTTGGGGTTCGAGTCCCTACGGGGTAACTGAAAAGCTCGGGAAATGCTGGAAGTACAGTGTTTTCCGGGCTTTTTGCGTTTTGGTTTCTTGCCATTTTGCACCGTTTCGCGTGTCGTGTTGGCCACCTGAATGGCCACCGTTTCCAGAGTGAAACTTGCAGTTTCC